>JBCCEF010000020.1 GCA_039030395.1 Acidobacteriota bacterium | reverse complement strand
TCTACAAACACCTGGGTGAGGGGGCCTCCCCCGAAAACGCTCTACAGATGGCGCAGCTCGAGATGTTCTTCGAAAAAGGCAATCTCTCGGATCCTTTCTTCTGGGCGGGCTTTGTCGTCGTCGGCGGTTCCCCCTAGAGAGTACGAGAACGCTTCCGATCTACCGGAATACCTCAGCGAAGTGATCCGTAGAAAGGGTTGCGCGCACTTTGTAGTAATAAAGAAAAACTCTTTGCCTGTCGTCTAAGGAGGTATACGCGCTACCGGCATGGGCCCTGAGACCGGTTTCCATCTCGTCGAACCCATGCGGTAGGCAGTCACGAACGTTCGTGACGAGATCGTGAAAATCATCGGATGGGAGGCGCAATGACAACGACGGAAAATTACCTTTCTTCTGATCGTCGGCAAGAACCCTCGCCACCTCGACACCCCCCTGAAGAACTGACCGAAGCCAGCCTGAAAATTACCGCACATCTCTTCCGCGACCTCATCGAAGAGTGGGGCGACGAATGGACGGACACTCAGAGCCAGTGGATGAAGTACGTCCACGGGCTGATCGATGACCTATCGAACGTGGTTCAGAGCGCTCGGGATGGCGCGCGACCCAGGACGGAGCAGACGCCCGTCTCCCAAAAGGAAAAGCTCAACGGGCACCACTAACGCGTTCAGTATTCCCGTAGCCGCACCAGGAGCGGCAGGTGGTCGCTGGGGCCGCCCTGGTGCTTTCCTCGGGAGTAGGTTCTAAAAGGTTCCCCTTCGCGCAGCAGGCGGTCGCTGCGGAGCACGCGGAAGCCGCCGCGGCGGGGAAGTCCATAGCCTTGGCGGTCGAGCAGGCCCGGCGAGACGATGATGTGGTCTAGGCGGTTCCAATCGTCGCGGTAGACGTAGGTGCCGGGTACCTTGCTCAGCCCCCACAAATTGAACAGGGCACCGGGCTGTGCGGCCGTCGCCTGGCGCTCGGTGAAGGCCCGCAGGCCTTCAGTGACCGATGGATCCTCGGGTTCGTCATTGAGGTCCCCGAGTACCAGGATGTCGGCGACCGGGTCGTTCTCCAGGAGCAGGTCGATCTCTCGCCGTAGCACCTGAGCCACCTGCATGCGGACCTCCGGCGGGTTCCGCCGCGAGGGCCAGTGGTTGGCGAAGACGTAGAGGCGATCGCCCGATTCGGTCCGTTCGAAGGTGGCGGCCAGAATGTCGCGGGTGGTGTCGCCTTCGAGGGCGATAGCGACCGGTCGGGCGTCGATCTGCCGCAGATGGGCGGGATCCCAGGCGAGGGCGACGTCGATGCCTCGTTCGTCCGGCGACTCGAAGGCCGTGACCCGATAGTCGGGACGTTCCAGGATCTGGTGGAAGAGGGTTTCCACCAGATCCTTGTGCTCGACCTCACAGAGCGCCACGAGAGGCGGTAGCGCCGGGAGATCCCTTACCGTCAGGGCGAGTGAGTCGAACTTGGCGCGCAGGCGCTTTTCGGTCCAGGCCAGCCGGCCCTCAGGGGTGAAGTCGTCGTCGCGGGTCGGATCGTCGACGGTGTCGAAGAGGTTCTCGACGTTCCACCAAAGGACCCACAGTTCGTTGTCTGCCGGCCGGCACGACAGGCTCGCCAGCAGCAGGGCGGTGAGGAGCACGAAGGATCGGGCGAATCCGCGGACCTTCTTGTCCGAGGGAACTTGCTCAGAAGCGGCCATGGCGACGAGTCTACCGACCTTCCTCGGCGGGCGCGGCCGGCGCCTGCGCCAAGCCCCGGCGGGGGTGGAGATTCGGCGGTAGCTGGCGCTCCCGGAGCTCCTCCTCGGGAGTGTCGATCTGCAGGTAGCCGAGGGCGGCCAAGCCCTCGCGTAGCTCGTCGTCCATCACCTCGATCTTGCGGCCAAAGGCGTCGGCGGAAAGTGCGTTGTAGCCGTCCAAGAGCTGGCGACGGAGGTTCTTTCCGCGTTCGTCCAGCACGTTCCAACCGTTCTCCTCGGCCGGGTCTCGGGCGAGGTCGAACAGTTCGTCATGCGGCGCCTGCGTGCGATGGATCAATTTCCAAGGAGGCTCGAAGAGGGCCAGCGCTCCGCGTTGATCGAGATCGAGGTGAAAGCGGAGAGGCCCGGTATCCCTCGCCTGGGAATCGATGACCTGCGCCCAACGGTCCTCCCCGTCGAGGGCCTCCGGCGCCCTCACCCCGAGGGCGGCCAGGACGGTGGGCAGGAAATCGACCTGATGGAATGGATGGTCGGTGCTTCGTGGTCCGAGGGCCGGCGAGGCCCACAGGATGAAGGGCACCCGCAGCACCTCCTCGTAGAGGGTGCGACCGTGCTTCAAGCCGCCGTGCTCGCCAAATTCTTCGCCGTGGTCAGAGGTGATCAGTACCAGGGTACCCTCCAGCCTGCCGGAGGAGCGCAGTCCCTCGAACAGGCGCTCGATCTCGCGGTCCATCTCCCGGATTTCGCCGTCGTAGGCGTCGCGCAGACGGGCGAGATCCTGAGCGCTGAAGGGACGACCGTGATCGAACCGGTCCGGCTGGAGCAGGGAAGCGCGCGGAACATTCTCTCGGGCGCCCCAGGGCCGGCGTGGCTGGTAGGGGTCGTGCGGGTCGATGTAGTGGGCGTAGAGAAAGTAGCGGCCGGTGGTTTCGTTGGCCAGGGCGAGCGCCCAATCGGTGACCCGCGCGGCGTCCACCTTACGGGCGCCTCTTGACTGCCGAAAGGCGTCGAAGCCACGGTCGAAGCCCCACTTCCGGCCGACGTTCATGTTGCCGACGTAGGCCGCGGTGGAGAAGCCGTGTTCCTTGAGCAGAGCGGGCAAATAGGGGGCGGCCACCGGCAGGCCGTCGCTGCGAGCGATGGCCTGGTGTCGCTCCGGGTGGAGGCCGGTCAACAGGGTGGCGACGGAGGGCCGAGTCCAGGAGGATGCCGAATACCCCTGGAGCTGCACACCCTCCGCGGCCAGTCGATGGAGAAACGGCGCTGTGTCGCGCTCGTAGCCGTAGCTCGGCAGGTGATCGCTGCGCAGGGTGTCGATCATCACCACCAGGAGATTTTGGTAAGCCGGCGGTGGGGGCGACCCCTCGCGCCCGCAAGCGAGTGCCCACAGCGCACCGACGAGGAGCAGGCCGGAGCCGGCGCTCTGCCATCGCGAAGGGCCGCTCAACTCAGCCTCCGGAGGAAGTGCCCTGGACGGCTCGCACGAAGGCCTGGGCGTGCTCGACGGGCGTCGATTTGATGATGCCGTGGCCGAGATTGACGATGTGCCGGGTGCCGCGGCCGGCCTCGACCAGGTCGCGGGCGAGGGATTCGATGTGTGGGACCGGACCCAGGAGCGCCGCCGGGTCCAGGTTGCCCTGGATCACCTTGTCCGGACCGATCAGGGACCGGGCCTCCGCCAAGGGCAGGCGCCAATCCACCGAGATGCCGTCCACCGGCAGTTGCCGCGCCGCCTCCAGCAGATGGCTGCCGCCCTGCACATAGTAGATCAGCGGAGTAGCCGGAGCCTGAGCCCGCAATCCCTCGATGATGCGGGCCAGTGGCGGCATAGCCACCTGCCGCCAGCGCCCGGCGGAGAGCAGCCCGCCCCAACTGTCGAAAAGCTGAAGGGCATCGGCACCGGCCTCGACCTGGCCGAGGAGGTACTCCGTCGAGACTTCGGCAATGCGTTCCAGCAGTTGGCCCAGGCCCGCCGGGTCGCGGTAGCTCCATTCGAGGAGGTGGGGATACTGCTTGGAACCGCTGCCCTCCACCAGGTAGGCGGCGAGGGTCCAGGGGGTGCCGCCGAAGCCGAGCACCGGCACCCGGCCGGCGAGTGCCCGGCGCACCGCCCGCAGGGCATCGAACACGTAGCCGAGGGTGCCCTCCACGGAGGGCGCCCGCAGGCGGGAGAGGTCTTCCCGACGGCGCACCGGATCCGGAAACGTGGGGCCGTCGCCCTTGACGAATTTCAGTTCCGCGCCCATCGCTTCGAGGGGAAGAAGGATGTCGGCGAACAGGATCGCCGCGTCCACGCCGAGAATGTCGATCGGCTGCACCGTCACCTCGGCGGCGAGGTCCGGGGTCTTGCAGAGGGTGAGGAAGTCCACCCGCTGGCGGATGGCCCGATATTCCGGCAGGTAGCGGCCCGCCTGGCGCATAATCCACACCGGAGGGCGGTCGACCGATTCGCCGCGGAAGACGCGCAGGAGGCGGTCGTTCTGAAGTTGCGATGGCGGTTGTTGATCGGTCACGGCGGGGAGGATACCAGCGCCTTGGCGCGATGCGGCAGGAGACTACCGCGACTTGTCGATGCGCACCCAAAGATACTCGGCAAAGGGCCGCAGCAGCCGCGGGAACAGCCGTTCGAGGAAGCCGAGCCGCCGCGCCGCCGGAGTCGAGGAACCGAAGACCTTCTCGAATTCGTCCTTGCGCAGCAAGCGGAGGGTTCGTAGAAACACCCGACCGCCGGCCCGTCGTCCGGCGCGGCGCCACCAGGCGGTGGGCCGGAGGTGGCAGTAGAGGGTCGACGGCGGCTGCACCTTCTCCGCTGTGCTGTCGCTTTGGGCATCTCCACCGGGCCAGCGCCGCAGCAGCCCATGGAGCAGCCGGCCGGCCGGTCCCGGAGCGACGTTGGTCAGGATCGAAAGGCTGGAACCACCGGCGAGTACCCGCACCAATTCCGCCAGGGCAGCTTCCTGATCCGCGGCGTCGATGTGCTGCAGCGTGTAGCCCGAGACGGCGCCCTGGAACAGGCCGTCCGGGAAAGGCAGGCGCTTCATGTCGGCCCGCAGGCAGAGGCCGTGGTCGCCGAGGCGGGCGGAGACCTCGCCGAGGGCGGTGATGGAAAGGTCCACGCACACACGGTAGTCATAGAACCACGAGTACGCCCGATATTCCGGATGAGCGAGGGCGCCGCTGGCGGCATCGAGCAAATAGGTGCCACCGGGGAGGTGATCGAGGATTCGCAGGTGGGAACTCATCTCGTACAGGCCGTGCCCGGCGGCGCCCTGTTGGGAGAAGAGGCCGGTGTCGCCCAGTTCTCCAGAATCCGTCCGCTGCCAGCCGAAATCGTCGTACCAGCTACGTACCGCTTCCCGCACCTCGCCGGATGAGGGAGCAGCCGGCATATCCGCGCCTTGCCTCAAGGGCAGGGCGTCGCTTTCCAGAAAGCAGGCGGTGCGGCCGGCCACCGGAAAGGCCAGCTCACCGCCGCGGGTCACCAGCGCCGAATCGGCCTCCGCCGGAAGCCGCTCCGCCCCCCGAGGGGTGAGGAGTTCGAGCAGCCGCTGCCGCGACACGGCTTCGAGGGCCGCGCCGGTGTACGGGCAGCGGGTGATCTTCGCGAAATGGCGAGCGGCGGTGGTAGGTGTGTTCATCGATTGAGGCAGGTTGCGCTGAGAACCTTCGAAAGGTCGGCAGGATAACAACTTGTCCGCGCGAGGTGGGACCGGGTCGGCAATGGACCGACGAGGAGACGAGTGCATATACTCGAATCTCAACGAGCACGCGAGCGCACCAGGCGGCAGATGAAGGGTTACCGAGCACCGGAAAGGGCTTTGGACTGGCGTCTTTTCTTCGCGATGGAGGGTCGAAGTTGCTGGAAATCACCGGACATGGGCTCCGCTTAGAGGACTTTGCCGCCATCGTTCGGGATGGCGAGGGCTGCCGGCTCGGCGACGACGCCCGCACGGCGATGGAACGTGCCTGCCGGGTGATCGGGCGGGCGGCTGCGGGTGGGGGCGCGGTGTACGGCGTGAACACCGGTTTCGGAGATCTAGCGCGGGTGCGTATTCCTTCGGAGCAGCTCTCCAGCCTGCAGGCCCGGCTGCTGTTGAGCCACGCGGCCGGTATCGGCGAGGCGCTGCCCGACGAGGCGATACGCGGCATGTTGCTGCTGCGCTCGAGCACCCTGGCGCAGGGCAATTCCGGCATTCGGCCGCGGGTGGTGGAATCGCTCCTGACCTTGCTGGACAAGGACATCCTGCCGACGGTGCCGAGCCGGGGCTCGGTGGGAGCCAGTGGCGATCTGGCGCCCCTTTCGCACCTGGCACTACCGATCATCGGCCGCGGCCAGGTGCATCTCGGCGAGCGTGCCGTGGGTGGGCCGGACTCTGCGCCGATGCCCGCCAGCGAGGGCCTGCGGCTGGCCGGTCTGGAGCCCCTCGATCTGGGTCCCAAGGAGGGCCTGGCGCTGATCAACGGCACCCAGGCGATGACCTCGCTGCTCGCCCTGGCGGTGCTCGACGCCCGCCGGCTGGCGCGCATCGCGGACCTGGTGGGTGCCCTGGCAACGGATGCCCTGCGGGGAACGGATTCCGCCTTCGATGCGAGGATTCACGCCCTCCGCCCGCATCCCGGCCAGGGAGCGAGCGCCGGCAACCTGTGGCGGCTGCTCGCCGGCTCGGAGATTCGCGAATCGCACCGTGGCGAGAGCGATCTCCGGGTGCAGGATCCCTACAGTGTCCGCTGCATGCCGCAGGTCCACGGCGCGGCGCGGGATCTGCTGGCGGATATCGCCGCCAAGGTCGAGATCGAGATGAACTCGGTGACCGACAATCCGCTGGTCTTTGCAGCGGACGACGAGGCGGCGGGCGAGATCATTTCCGGCGGCAATTTCCACGGCGCTCCGATGGCCATGGCGGCCGACGTGCTGGCGATGGCGGTGACGGAGCTGGCCTCGATCAGCGAGCGGCGGACAGAAAAGCTCACCAACACCGCCTTTTCCGGCCTGCCGCCGTTTCTGGTACGCGACGCCGGTCTCAATTCGGGCTTCATGATCGCTCAGGTGACGGCGGCGGCGTTGGTGAGCGAAAACAAGACCCTCTGCCATCCCGCGTCGGTGGATTCCATCCCGACTTCGGCGGACAAAGAGGACCACGTTTCGATGGGTATGTGGGCGGCTCTCAAGGCGCGGCAAGCGGTGGACAATGCCCGCAAAGTGCTGGCGATCGAGCTGGTGTCCGCCGCGCAGGGCATCGATCTGCTCCGCCCGTTGCGTTCGAGTGAGCCTCTGGAGAGCCTCCACCGGTTGGTGCGACAACGCGTCGAGCGCTGGGACGAAGACCGTGAGATGGCACCGGACCTGGCCGCCGCGGAAGATCTTCTCCGCGGGCCGGACCTCGACCCCCTGCTGGGAGACCTGGCCTGATGTATCGGCTGGTGGTATTCGCTCCGGACGGAGTGCAGCGCTTCCCGATCTCCCGTTCGGAGATGCTTTTGGGGAGCGACGAGGGCTGCGATATCCAGTTGCCGTATACCGGAGTGGCGCAGCAGCACGCGCGCCTGCGGACCGAGGGCGACGGGCTGGTGATCGAGGACTTGGGTTCGCGCCGCGGCGTTCTCGTGGACGGCGAGCGAGTGCGCCAGGCACCGCTCCGGGAACTCGAAGAGATTCGCCTTGGCAGCGCCACCTTGCTGGTCGAGAACGTCCAGCCGGAAGCTGGCGAGAATGTGGCCGCCGAGGCCGAACCGGATCCGGTCGAGAGGGAAACAAGGGAACGGGAGATTTCCGCTGAGCGGATGGTCGAGCATCTCGCCCGGTTGAGTGAGTGGGTGCTCGAAGACGTCGAAAGCCGGGTCACCCTGGACTCGCTGGTCAAGGACCTGCTGGTGGATTTTGGCGGCGGCGTGGTGATCCTGGTCCACGGCGAACTCGCCGACGGCGGCATCAAGCTGCTGGTGGCGAGCGACGACCATTGGCTCACCCAAGGTGAAGAGCTGGTGAGTCAGGTGCTGGACCACCAGGCCGACAGTGAATCGAACGCTCCCTCCTTCTCCGGCGCCCTCGGCGGACGCCCGGCCTGGATCTGCGCTCATTCCTTTCTCGCCGTCGAGCGCAGCTACACGCTGGTCTTCGCCATTCCGGACTTCGATCCCGCCGAGTGGAGCCCGGTGTCCGCTCTGCGCGGCCTCGGCGATCTGATCATCCTCGGCCTGGTGCACCACGTCGGCTGGTACGAACCGATCCTGCCCGGCCGGCGGGAGCAGCCGGACCTCACCCTCGACTCCAGCCTGCTGGCCGGAGAGTCAGCGCCCATGAAGCAGGTGTTGTTGGAATTGCGCGGCGCCATCGATCCGCCGGTGCACGTGCTGCTGCGAGGTGAATCGGGGGTCGGCAAAGAGGCCCTGGTGCGTACCCTGCACATCTCCAGCTCCCACCGCGATGGTCCGCTGGTTTCGGCCACCTGCGACGGCGCCTCGGCGAGCCAAATCGAGGCGGACCTGTTCGGCGCCGAGATCGCCGGCAAGAGCGGCCCGGTGCGGCGCGAGGGCAAACTGCTCCTGGCCGACGGCGGCACCCTGATGCTCGACAACGTCGAGGCCTTGCCGCTGGAACTCCAGGGCCGGCTGGTGCGCTTTCTCCGCACCGGCGCGATCGAACCGGCGGGAAGCCGGGAGACGGTGCAGGTGGAAGTTCGGCTGGTGGCGTGCAGCGGCGGGCCGCTGGAACCCTTCGTGGCGCGCGATCAGTTCCGGATCGATCTCGCCTACCGGCTGTCGCAGGTTGCGATCGACGTGCCCGCGGTGCGCGATCGCCGGGAGGATCTGCCGCTCCTGATCCAGTCCTTCATCAACCAGTTCTGCCACGAAACCGGCAAGCGCATGCAAGGTATCACCGTCAAGGCCAAGGCGGCTCTTCTGGCCTACGACTATCCGGGCAACCTCAAGGAGTTGGAGAACATCACCCGCCAGCTCGTCTACCTCTGTCCGCCGGGGCAACCGGTGGATTTCAATCTACTGCCGGAGAAGGTGCGTCTGAGCGCCGTTTCGCCACCCTCCGCGGCGGACCTGTCGGATCTCAATCTGGATCGCCTGGTCGCCACCACCGAGGAGGTCGCGATTCGCGAAGCGATGAAGCAGACCGGCGGCAACAAGACCCAGGCGGCCAGGCTCCTCGGCCTCTCACGCAACGGCCTTACCGCCAAAATGAAACGCTACGGTATAGACGAGTAGCCGCTGTGGAAAGTCCTACAACCGTACTTTCCACAGCGGCTACTATTGATTCTCAGGGGGCTCAGCGCCCCCTCGCCCGAACGAGATCGTTCGGGCCCACCCATCTACAGCGGCTGCGCCGCCGTCGAACTCTCGCGGGCTCGGTCGCGTGACGACGCAGGATCCCTCAGGTATCGAGGGCGGGTAGAATCGGAGACTATGAGCACGACAACAGCACCGGAGCCCATCGCCACCCGCGGACCGCGGGTGATCCGCGCCCCGCGCGGCACGGAAATCACCTGTCTCGGCTGGCAGCAAGAGGCCGCCCTGCGGATGTTGATGAACAACCTCGATCCGGAGGTCGCCGAGCGGCCGGAGGATCTGGTGGTGTACGGCGGTTCCGGCAAGGCGGCGCGCGATTGGGAGAGCTTCGACGCCCTCGTCGCCACCCTCCGCCGACTGGGATGCGACGAAACCATGCTGGTGCAGTCGGGCAAGCCGGTGGCGGTGTTCCGTACCCACCGCGACGCACCCCGGGTGCTGATCGCCAACTCGATGCTGGTACCCCACTGGGCGACGGTGGATGAGTTCCGGCGCCTCGAAGGGCTCGGCCTGACCATGTACGGCCAGATGACCGCCGGTTCGTGGATCTACATCGGTACCCAGGGGATTCTGCAAGGCACTTTCGAAACCCTGGCGGAGTGCGCCCGGCAGAGTTTCGGCGGCACCCTGGCGGGAACCTTGACGGTGACCGCCGGCCTCGGCGGAATGGGCGGCGCCCAGCCCCTGGCGGTGACGATGAATGAGGGCGTCTGCCTGGTAGCGGAGGTGGACCGCAGCCGTATCGATCGGCGCCTCGAAACCCGCTACCTGGACGAGGTGGCGGAGTCGATCGAAGACGGCGTGGCCCGCGCGCTAGCGGCGAAAGAAGCCAAACGGGCCATTTCCATCGCCGTCGAGGCCAACGCCGTCGATCTGCTGGAACACCTGTTGGCCCACGGCGTGACGCCGGATGCCTTGACGGACCAGACCTCGGCACACGATGCGCTGGTCGGCTACTACCCGAGGGATCTGTCCTTTGACGCAGCCCAAGAGCTGCGCAAGGCCGACCCGGAGGGTTATGTCGAGCGCTCCATGGCGACCATGGCAGACCACGTGCGGGCGATGCTCGCCCTGCAGGAGCGCGGCGCCGTCACCTTCGACTACGGCAACAATTTGCGCGGCCAGGCGCTGACCGCCGGAGTGGAGAACGCCTTCGACTTTGAAGGTTTCGTGCCGCGCTTCATCCGGCCGCTGTTCTGCGAAGGCAAGGGACCCTTCCGCTGGGTGGTGCTGTCCGGTGACGAGGAAGACCTGGCGATTACCGACCAGGCCATCCTGGAGACCTTTCCGGAGGACCGGGCGCTCCACCGCTGGATCCACATGGCGCGGGAGCGGGTCGCCTTCCAGGGGCTGCCGTCGCGCATCTGCTGGCTGGGTTACGGCGAGCGGGCGAAAGCTGGAGCGGTGTTCAATGAGCTGGTGGCTTCGGGCAAGGTCAAGGCACCGATCGTGATCGGCCGCGACCATTTGGACTGTGGTTCCGTCGCTTCGCCCAACCGCGAAACGGAAGGCATGCGCGACGGCTCCGATGCAATCGGCGACTGGCCGATTCTCAATGCCCTGCTCAACGCCGTCAACGGCGCCACCTGGGTCTCTGTGCACCACGGTGGGGGAGTGGGCATCGGCTACTCGCTGCACGCTGGCCAGGTGGTCGTGGCGGACGGCAGCGCCGAGGCCGGCGAACGTCTGGACCGGGTGTTGACCGGCGACCCGGGGATGGGAGTGGTGCGCCACGCCGACGCGGGCTACGAAGACGCCATTGCCTGCGCGCGGGAACGCGGCGTCGACCTACCCATGGTTTAGCCATTGGCAGAGCCGGAAAGTACCGACCAGAACTCGCCTGGGGATGATGTCCCTCCGGAACCGGTGCTCGAACCTCGGCGTCGCTCCCCGCGCCGGGCGGCGGCGGCCCTCCTCCTCGCGTCCTGCGTCGCGGCACCCTGGTTGCCAACCCCCGCCTGGTCCACCCTGGCGCTCCTCTTCGCGATCACCGCGACCCTTCTGCTCAGGTTTTCTCGCCGCGCGCGGGTTTTCCTCCTGATCGCCCTGCTCGTCTCCGGCAGCCTTTTCTCTATCCGCGGTTGGCTCGATCTGCGCTACGACCCGACCACCGAAGACGGCAGAGGGCGGGTCAGTCGCGCCTACGCTGAGCTGTGGCAACGACTGGAACGGGCGGCAGAGTCCACCGCCGAGGAGATTCCCGGCCAGAGCCGCCAGAGCGACGCGCTCTTTGAGTTCCTCGACAGCCGAGGGCCGTCGTCCTTCACCCTGATGGTGCTGGACCCGGACGGCAATCCGCGCGCATGGAGCGGACCGGGCCTGCGCCTCGATCTCGAAGGGTCGGTCGTACCGAAGGAGGGTTCGACCTTTGTGGCAGGCTTCCGCTCCGTCACCCTCGCCCATGTGGTGCCCCTCGACGACGCACGGCGCCCCTGGCGGGTGGCCGCGGCTCGCAGCTATCCGGTGGATCGGCTGCCCTTCGAGCGCGACTTCGCCCGTGGCCGATGGCCGCTGCGATGGTCGGCGGTGGCGGATTCGGCCCAGGCGGATCCGGACGCCGTACTCCTGGTGGCGGAAGGCCGTCCCGGGCTGGTCGTTCAGGCGGCGCCGCAGGAGCACCCGGAGATGCCCTGGGCGGACCCTTGGCGCCGGTCCGCCTTGTTCGCCCTGGCGGCGGCCCTCTTCGGCGCCGTGGTCGCGGGAAGCCGGCAGGATCCGCCCATCGCCCCGATTTTCGCTGCCTCGGCGGCCTTGGTCCTCGGCTGGTCCGCTGGAGCGGCCCCGGCGACGGTGACGATCGCGGCCCTCGGCGCGGCGACCCTATGTCTGAAGGACGAATGGCCTTGGCGTTTCCCACCCTGGGTGAGCGGCGCCCTCGCCGGTGCCTTGGGTGCCGCCGTCGCCTTGGTCGCCCCCTACCGGGGAGCCGACGCGGTGGTCTCGGCCTCCTTGGAGGAGGGATTCTTCGGATCGATCGACGTTTTCTTCGGCCGGGCCACGGTCGCCCTGGTGGTGGCGGCAGTGCTGCGTCTGGGAGGAGCGCGACAGCCGGCGAGGGCGACCTTCCGGCGCGGGTCGATGGTCCTGATGATCTGCGCCTTGGCCGCGGCCCTGTTGGATCTTTGGCCGCTGGCCGTCAGCCTGGTGGTGGCTGCCCTCGCCTTCGGTGCTGGCATGACGGGAAGGCGCCGGCGCTGGATGCAGGCGGCAATTCTCGGCTGTGTGGCGGGAGCCATCCTCAGCGCCTCGGCAGATCGTGGCGCCCTGCGCCGACAGCTCGCGGCACGCGCCATCGAACAGTGGGGAGAAGGACCGGAACGACTGGCTCGCGAGCTGAACGGAGCGGTATCCGAAGAACTCGCTCGCCGAGGACTCGGTGCGATCCTGCCGCGTTCACCGGAAGCCCTCGACCGCCAGGATCTTGCTTACAGCCTATGGGCGGCCTCGCCGCTGGCCCGCCCCGGGGTGCGTTCCACCCTGCGGGTGGAACCCTTCGATGGACCCCCGTCGAGCTTTTCCTTCGGTCTTGCCTTCGAGCGAGAGGAGACCGATGCGCCACCCTCGGAAGGTGCCGAGGCCATCGGTTCGGTGCCTCTCACCTATGGCGGCGATAGCTGGGGGGTGGTGCGCTGGCGGTTGCGGTTGGAACCGGGCCTGGCGCGCAGCGCCTTGCCCGCCGGCGGCCTGGAGGTCGAGCTGATCGAGGATCGCTCCATGGCGTCGCAGGATCTCGAAGGCGGGGCGGTGATCGTCAGTCTGGCGGCTTTGCCGGGGGAGCCGGCGTCCGGCTTTGCCCTGCGTCTGCTGGGCGACGAATGGCGCTGGCTGCAGCCCCTCGGCGTCGGCCGGGCCCTGGCTCTGCCGGTACTCCATCCGGTCCGTGCCCTGGTGCGCAGCGGCGCGGCGACGGTCGGCTTGCTGTTGCTGGCCGCCTCCCTGTACCTGACGGCGCGCATGCTGACCGCGCCGGCGGTTTCCCTCCGCTCTTTGCTCAACCGGATTCTGGGCTCCTATTCCACCCGCCTGGTCGTGGTGTACACGGTTCTGTTGCTGATTCCGCTGATCGTTCTCGATCTGTTCCTGCTGGCGACCATCGAGCAGCGATTGGAGCGGGAGCAGGAGCGCCGCGGTGCGCAGTCCCTCGACTCCGCCCGGCGGCTGGTGACGGAACTGCTGGCCACCCCACAGCCGGGCTTCGGTATCGACCGCTCCTTCGCCGATGCGCGCATGGCCGAAATCTCCGAGGTAGTGCGCAACGAACTCAATCTCTACTGGCGCAACACGGTCTTCGCTTCCAGCCGGAGCGAGCTGTTCGCCGCCGGGCTGTTGCCCAAGCGAATCCCTGGCGACGTGTTCAACGCCCTGCGGCTGGAAGACCGGGCAGGGGAGCCGAATCCGGCGGTGGCCTCCCGTACCGACCGGGTGGGCGACACTTCCTATCTAGAGCTGTACACGGAGGTTCGGGTACCGGGATCCCGCAGCGTGTCCGATCGCTTTGTGCTCTCGATGCCGCTGCTGGCGGAGCGTGAAGAGTTGGCCCGCGGCCTGACCGCCTTGCGCCGCCAGGTGCTGGTGATCACCGCGGCCCTGTGTGCTCTTCTTCTCGCCGTCAGCGTGCGGCTGGCGCGCAACTTCACCTCGCCGTTGACGGAGCTGGTGGAAGGCACCCGGCGAATCGCCGCCGGCGCCACCTCCCTGGAACTGGCGCCGCGCGAACTGGAGCTGGCGTCGCTGGTCGAAGCGGTAGACGACATGGCCGGCAAGATCGCTGCCGGCCGAGCTCGGCTGATGCGCGAAAAGGAAGTGGTGGATCGCATGGTCGACAACATCACCTCCGCAGTGGTGTCCGTCGATCGCGAACGTCGGGTCCTGATGCGCAACCAGGTGGCGGCTCAGCTCCTGGGCGTGCAGGTTGGCGAATTCGTCGACCGGGCCTTTGCCGAGCGGGAGGAACTCGAGCCGGTGCGCCATTTCCTCCGTCGGGCCGGCGAGGAGGCGATCCACGAGACGGTGCAGGTCCGCGCTGCGCGGGCGCCGGGCGCCGAGTTGGAGGAGGAAGAACAGGAGTGGAACCTGGTGTGGGTGCCGCTGCCCGGAGAGCAGGAACCGTCGGCCTTGCTGGTGGTGGAGGATGTCACCGAAACGGTGCGCGGACAGCGTCTGGAGGCGTGGGCCGAAATGGCCCGGATCATCGCCCACGAAATCAAGAACCCCTTGACCCCGATTCGCCTGAATGTCGAGCACATGCGCCAAGTGCGCGGCGACGCCGGCACCGAGGAGCGTTTTGGCGAAATCTTCGAGCGCTGTACTCAGAACGTGCTGGCCCAGGTCGAGGAACTGCAGCAGATCGCCTCGGAGTTCTCGACCTACAGTTCGATCCTGCAGATCGAGCTGCGGGAGGAAGACCTGGTGGCGGCACTGCGAGAACTCGCCGAGCCCTACCTGACGGCACCGCCGGCCGGAGTGCAGGTGGCGTTCGAAGCGCAGCCGCACTCGATCTCGGCCCGCTTCGACCGCAAAGTGCTCGGTCGGGCTGTGCGCAATCTGATCGAGAACGCCCTGCGGGCCAGTGCCGGCGGCGGTATGGTGCTCGTGCAGGTGGCGCGGACCGAGGGCGCCGATTCGCGCCGGGAAGCTCGCATCACCGTGGCGGATACCGGCCCGGGAGTACCCCCGGAACTTCTCGGCCGTATCTTCGATCCATACTTTTCGACCCACGCATCGGGCACCGGTTTGGGCTTGCCGATCGCCCGCCGGGTGGCCACGGAGCACGGAGGAACGATCCAGGCGCGCAACCGCGATAGCGGTGGCCTGGCGGTGACCATTACAATTCCACTGTAGCCCGATGATTGTTCTTCCCCTGACGGATCAGCCTTGAAGAAACTCCTCGCCGGATTCCTGCTGTCCTTGCTGAGCGCGGCCTGCGGTGGCGCGCCGGAGCGGCCTCCTCGCGCGCCCGGATCCGTGTTGTGGGTGGAGCCCGCCTCCCTGGGCCGCCTCGATGCGGCAACCTTCGACGAGCTACGGGCCGCCGGGGTGCGGGAGCTCTTTCTGTCCGGTTTCGAACTCGAGTGGGACGGCCCGCGGGCCCGAATCGAGGCGCCTGCAAACCTGGTCGAAGGGCCGCGGGCACCGGTGAGCCTGGTGATCTCCGGTGCCTGGCCGGAAGGCCTTGGGGACACCGCCGAAGAGGCGGCCCGCTCCCTGCGGGTGGAATTCGAAAGAATGCGCCTCGAAGCGGAGGCCGCCGGGCTGCTGCCGGTCGGCTTTCACCTTGTTCCATCCACGGCTTCTTCCTGGGCAGACGTAGCGGAGGTGGTGGAAGCGCTGATGGCCGGCCTCGGCGAAGGCATGGGGGTCTCATTGCAGATGGAGGAGTCCACCCTAGGTGTCGAAGCCGCCGAGCGCATCGGCCGCGCCGTCGACTGCCTGGTGGTGTTTCTATACGGCCAAGACCCCGGCGAGGCCGAAGTGGCGGCTCGCTGGCGCTTCAATCGGGTGGTGGAGCGGACGCGGGTCCTGGACGAACTGCGGGTGGACTATCTGATCGGCGTCCGCACTCTGGGAGCCGCCTACCGCCTGGCCGCCGACGGACAGCGTATCGCCTGGACGGTCAATGCCTCTCCTGGAGACCTGGTACGCGACCCCGCCCTCGGCCGCGGCCGCGACCGCATCCTCCACGGCCTCGACCGCCGGGCGATGACCATCGAAGCGGAGCGGCCGACGGACTTCGGTTCCTGGCGACTGGCGGAGGGCGAACGGATTCGTGCCGTACAGGTGCTCCCCGTCCACCTGATCGATCTCCGTGAGCGGCTGCGCGAAGCCGCGCTCAAACATCACCTGGGCGAAGTGTTCTACCGCCTGCCGGCGGAGGGCGAGGGAATGGCCCTGGGAGCCGCCGACCTGGCGGCCGCCCTTTCCGGCTTCGCCGCGCCGATGGCGATCGAAGTGGACACCGCGACCGTGAGCGTCGACGGTGACCAATGGACCTTCCGGGTGATCCTGCGAAACGTCGGGCAACGGTCGACGGATATCGCCTTCTTCGACCAGAACTTCGCTCGCGTCGAAGTCGAGGGAGGGGTGGTGTTGTCCGCCCGGGCGGGTGCCTTCCGCCGCTACCAGCTAGACAAGGACGGCGAGGAGATCCGGAACATGCGGGCCCTCCGCACGGCGGACGGGCTGCGCCTGTACGTGCCGGTGCTCGAGCCCGGCGACGAGGTGCGGAGCGGCCCGGTGGTGGTACGCGGTGAAGGCGGACGACCGCCGGCCCTGTTGCTCGGCGGTCACTTCCTCTTGCCCGGCGGTGGGGAACTGGACCTCGACCGTCAACCGCGAAGCGCTCGCTGAGCGAGATGCGACAAGGAATCGTGGCGGGTGTACGCCGAGGGCAGAGTAGAATGCCCGCGCATCAAGAGCCGGTAGTACCCCCGCGGCCGGAGAGGAAGCCGACGGTGGATCAACACGAGAACAACAGGAGCAAGCCATGGTCACGAGTCATCGAACGAGGAGCCGCCGGCTTCTCTACGTCTTCTTCGGAATTCTTCTGCTGACCGCCTTGCCGGCCGCGGCGCAAGGGGCGTCGCCCGCCTCCCGGACGATGACGCCGGAAGATGTGGACTCGTTGCGGCGAGTCTCTGAGGTGGCCATTTCGCCGGACGGAATGCACATTGCCTACACCCTGTGGGTGCCGCGGGATCCTTGGAAAGAGGAGAACGGGCCGGCCTGGAGCGAACTCCACGTGGTCGGAAACAACGGGGAGAGCCGCCCGTTCATCACCGGCGAGGTGTCCGTGCAGGACATTTCTTGGACTCCCTCCGGCGAGGCCATCGCCTTCCGCAGCCAACGCGAGGGTGATGACGAGACGGCCTTATACACCATCGCCCTGGCCGGTGGCGAAGCCCGCCGGCTGGCTTCCCACGCCACCGGCATTCGCGACTACAGCTTCAACGGCGACGGCAGCCGCCTGGCCTTTCTGGCCCGTGAGGAAGGTCCCGACGACAAGCTGAAGGACAAGGGTTTCAACGCCGAAGTCTTCGAAGAGAACGACCGGTTCGTGCACATCTACGTGCAGAACCTCGCCGGAGACTCGAACGACGAGCCGAAGGCCTTGGAGGTGGAGGGGTCCGCCACGGAACTCCACTGGAGCCCGGCCGGCAACCGGCTGGCCGTCGCCCTCGCGCCGACGCCGCGGATCGACGACAACTACACCAGCCGCAAGGTGCACGTGCTGGACGCCGACAGCGGCGAGGTGGTGACGCGCTTCGACAATCCCGGCAAGCTCGGCCCGGTGGCCTGGAATCCCACCGGCACCCATCTGGCGTTCATCTCGGCGGAAGACGCCAACGATCCCTCCGCCGGCCGGCTGATGGTCGGCGATGTCGCCGCCGGCACCTTCGAGAACGTGTTGCCGCACTACCCGGGGCAGGTGGACGACCTCGGCTGGCTGACGGACACCAAACTGGTGTTCCTCGGCTCCGAGGGGGTGTGGACCAGCTTCGGCCGGGTGGGCTCGAATGGCTATGCCCACCGCGACTTGATTCCAGCAGCCGGCAACCCGGCTTGGACGGCCCTGAGCATCTCGCCGAACGGTCCCCGGGCGGCCCTGATCGGCGAAACCCCGGGCCATCCACCGGAGCTCTTCCGCTGGGTCGCCGACCAGGAGGCTGAGCGGCTAACGAACAGCAATCCGGTGCTCGACGAGATCCGCCTCGCCGAGCAGGAAGTGGTCACCTTCGAGGCGCGCGACGGAATGAAGATCGAAGGCCTTTTGATCCGCCCTCTCGACGAACAGGAGGGAACCCGCTATCCGCTCATCCTGACCGTTCACGGCGGTCCCGAGTCGCACCACCGGAACGGCTGGCTCACCAGCTACAACGCGCCGGGGCAGCTCGCCGCCGCCCAGGGTTACGCCGTCTTCTACACCAACTACCGGGGCAGCACCGGCCGCGGCGTGGAGTTCTCGAAGGTCAGCCAGGCGGATCCGGCGGGGGCGGAGTTCGAGGACCTGATCGACGCCGTCGACCACCTGATCGAGATCGGCTTGGTGGATCAGGACAAGGTCGGAATCACCGGCGGCTCCTACGGCGGCTACGCCTCCGCCTGGGGTGCCACCTACTTCACCGAACGCTTTGCCGCCAGCGTGATGTTCGTCGGCATCAGCGCCAAGATCGCCAAGTCCGGAACCACCGACATTCCCAATGAGGAGTACTTGGTGCACGCCCGGCGCTGGCCGTGGGAGAAGTGGGACTTCATGATGGAACGCAGCCCCGTCACCTACGTCGAGCAGGCGCGTACGCCGATTCTCATCCTGCACGGCGAGGAGGATCCGCGGGTTCACCCCAGCCAGTCCCTCATCCTGTACCGCTACCTGAAGCTGGTGGGCAAAACGCCGGTGCGGCTGATCTGGTACCCCGGCGAGGGCCACGGCAACCGCAAGGCGGCGGCGCGCATGGACTACAACCGCCGCATGATGCGCTGGTTCGATCATTACCTCAAGGGACCCGGCGGAGAGCCGCCGGCGCACGACATTGAGTGGCCGCAGATGGCCGACGAGAGCGATGGAGCCGACGACACCGATGACGGTGAGTCCGAGGCTGGGGAGTAGCCCGCCGTGAGCGACGATCGGAAGAACTTCAAGCCCTACATTCCGGCGACCGAGAGCCCCGCCGAGCTGACCTTCAAGGCGATCGGCGCGGGCATTCTCTTCGGCGTGCTGTTCGGCGCCGCCAACGCCTACCTCGGCCTCAAAGTGGGCTTGACCATCTCCACCTCGATTCCCGTGGCGGTGGTGACCGTGGCGGCCTTTCGGGCTCTCGCCACCGCCGGCGTGCGCACCAGCTTGCTGGAGGCCAACCTGTCGCAGACCGTTGGCTCGGCGTCGAGCTCGGTGGCCAGCGGGGTGATCTTCACCCTGCCCGCTCTATTTCTCTGGGGGCTCGATCCCACCCTCCTCCAGATGACCCTGCTCGGCCTCGCCGGCGGCTTGATCGGCGTGCTGTTCATGATTCCCCTGCGGGCCTTCCTGATCGAGCGCGAGCACGGCAAGCTGCCCTATCCGGAAGGGACCGCCTGCGCCGAGGTGCTGATGGCGACGGAGCGGGGCGGTGCGAAGGCCAGGAACGTCTTCCTCGGCCTGGGCGTCGGTGCCCTGTTCAAGGCGGTGACCGGTTGGATGAAGATCGTGCCGGACGACGTCGAAGTGCACATCCCGTTCTTGAAGAAAGGCCAGATCGGTACCGAGATCTCGGCGGCGCTGCTCGGGGTGGGCTACATCCTCGGCGTGCGGGTGGCGGCGGTGATGGTCGGTGGCGGCCTCCTCGCCTGGCTGGTGATCATCCCGGCCATCGCCTACTGGGGCGAAGGGCGGGCCCTGCCGCTCTATCCGGAGACCGTCAAGACCATCGCCGAAATGTCTCCGGGTCAAATCTGGACCCGCTACGTGCGCTACATCGGCGCCGGAGCGGTGGCGACGGCGGGCATCATCACCCTGATCCGCAGCATCCCCACCATGATCGAGAGCTTCAAGGTGGGCGCCAAGCAGCTCCGGAAGCGCCTTGATGCCGGCGGCGACGGAGCCGTCGCCATCCCCCGGACGGCCCGCGACCTGTCGCTCCGCACTGTCGGCATCGGCCTCGGCGCCATCGCCTTGATGCTGACCTTCGTGCCGCAGGCCTTCGGCGCCATCGACGGCCTCGGGCCGCGCGCCGTGGCGGCCCTGCTGGTGGTGATCTTCGCCTTCTTCTTCGTTACCGTATCGTCGCGCATCGTCGGCCTCGTGGGGGTGACCTCCAATCCGACCAGCGGCATGACCATCGCGACCCTCCTGGGCACTGCCAGCATCTTCCTGCTGCTCGGATGGACCGACGATGCCGGCAAGATGGCGGCCCTTACCGTCGGCGCGGTGGTGGCCATCGCCGCCTCCATCGCCGGCGATACCTCGCAGGACCTGAAGACCGGTTTCATTCTCGGGGCCACACCGCGGGTGCAGCAGAGCGGCGAGCTGCTGGGCGTGCTCACCTCGGCCTTTTTCGTCTGCCTGACGGTGATGATGCTCGGCAACGCCTTCGGCTTTGGCACCGAGGAACTGGCGGCGCCCCAGGCGACCCTGATGAAGCTGGTGATCGACGGGGTACTCGAGCAGAATCTACCCTGGGGGCTGGTCGGCATCGGCGTACTGATCGCCCTGGCGGCGGAGATGCTGAAGATCCCAAGTTTGCCCTTCGCCGTGGGCGTTTATTTGCCGGTCGCGACCATGGTGCCGGTGTTCCTCGGTGGCCTCCTGCGCTACATCACGGAACGCCGTGGAGCCTCCGAAGAGGACCGCCAGGGCGGCATTCTCTTCGGCTCCGGCCTGGTCGGTGGCGAAGGCTTGATGGGAGTTGGGATGGCCGCCATGGCCGGCTGGGCGGTGGCCCGCCAGCAGCCCGTGTGGAGCGTTGGCACCGAGTGGGCCGGCGCCGCCGCGCCATGGCTCGCCGGGGTCCTGTTCATCGGCCTGATCCTCTTTTTTGCCCGGCTTGCCGGCGGTTCGAAGGGTCGTGCGACCTAGTCCACTCCCTGGACACCTCGCCGCGGGCCTCTTGATGTTGGCGTTGGCGGCCTGCGGTGAGGTGGCCGGCGGTCCCTCGACCTCAGGCCCGGTAGGTTCCTCGGTGCCGGCTCTCTCCGCCGGGGAATCCGCCGGTGCCGAACCTGCGATGGGCCGTCCGGCGGTCAAGGAGTACACCGTCGAAGTGCTGCGCGCCTTTCCGCACGATCCGACGGCCTACACCCAAGGCCTCGAATGGCACGACGGTGCCCTCCTCGAGTCGACAGGCCAATACGGCAAATCGCGCCTGCGCCGCGTAGACCTCGAAACCGGCGAGATTCGCCGAGAGGTGGTGGTGGACCCGGACCTCTTCGCCGAGGGTGTGACGAGGGTGGGGGAGCGGTTGATCCAGCTCACCTGGCAGGCCGGCCTGGCCCTGGTCTACGATGCGGGCAACTTCGAGGCGCTGGAGCCGCTGCGCTATCGCGGCGAAGGTTGGGGCCTGTGTTTCGACGGTGAGCGTCTGGTGATGAGCGACGGTTCCGATCTGTTGAGCTTTCGCGATCCGGCGACCTTCGATCTCCTCGGCACCGTGGCGGTCACCCTTCACGGCGCGCCCGTCGGCAACCTGAACGAGCTGGAGTGCGTGGAGGGCGAGGTCTACGCCAACGTCTACGGCAGGGAGATTCTGGTGGCGATCGATCCGGCGAGCGGTCGCGTCCGGCGGGTGATCGACGCCGCGGGCCTGCTCTCCGCCTCCGAACGGGCGCACGCCGAAGTGCTCAACGGCATCGCCCACCGGCCCGGTTCGGACCGCTTCTTCCTCACCGGCAAACACTGGCCGAAGCTTTTCGAGGTGCGCTTCGTAGAGCGGTAGAGGACCCCTCCAGAGAGCGGTCGGCGAATCTTTCAGTCATCCGAATCCACAGAATCCAATCAACGAGGAGCATGCGATGAGCGAAGCGGTTTGGTACGTGTCGGTAGCGGGACAACAGCAAGGTCCGATGAGTGCGGAGCAGGTCATTGAAGGCATCCGGCAGGGCCATTTCGATCGTTCCGCCCACGTCTTCACCCAGGGGATGGCGAACTGGGTAGGGATCGATACACGGCCAGAGTTCGCCACCGCCTTTGGCGGCGCGCCGACGGCCGTCACGCCGCCCGCCCCGCCGCCGGCCGCCGCCGGGGGCGCCCACGAGATCGACTACGAGATCATGGGCGAGGAGATGCAGTACGTCGAGATCACCCTCGACCCGCAGGAAGCGTGCATCGCCGAAGCCGGCGCCTTCATGTACATGGACGCCGGCATCGAGATGGAAACCATCTTTGGTGACGGCTCCGCAGCGAGCGACAGCGGCGGCCTGATGGGCAAGCTGATGGGGGCCGGCAAGCGGGTGTTGACCGGTGAGTCCCTGTTCATGACGGTGTTCGCCAACGTCCAGCAGGGGCGCAAGAAGGTCGCCTTCGCCTCACCCTATCCGGGCAGCATCGTACCCCTCGACCTGCGCCAGCACGGCGGCACCATCCTCTGCCAGAAGGATGCCTTCCTGTGCGCCGCCAAGGGTATCTCCGTCGGTATCGCGCTCAACCGCAAGCTCGGCGCTGGCCTGTTCGGTGGCGAAGGCTTCATTCTCCAGAAGCTGGAAGGCCAGGGCCTGGCCTTCGTTCACGCCGGCGGCGCGATCCTCGGTCGGCAGCTCGCCGCCGGCGAGACGCTGCGGGTGGACACGGGCTGCCTGGTGGCCTTCGAACAGACCGTCAACTACGACATCCAGATGGTGAGGGGAATCAAGACGGCGATTTTCGGCGGGGAAGGCTTGTTCTACGCCACTCTCACCGGCCCCGGCAACGTCTGGCTCCAGTCGCTGCCCTTCAGCCGCCTGGCCGGGCGAGTTCTCTCCGCCGCACCGGGCCTCGGCAAGCGGGGCAAAGGCGAGGGTTCGGCCCTCGGCCCGCTGGGCGACCTGCTGATGGGGGACTAGCGTCTCGGGGGGTTGGGCGCGGTTCGACTTCGCTTGAGCCAAGGGGGATCCATGAAACCCGACCAATCGCTGATTCATCGCTTCGAGCGGCGCCTGGAGACCTATCAGGACGCCAGCCTGACGGTATTCCTCGTTGCCTTGTGCTTGCTGGCGTTCGTCATCCTTCCCGTTGTCGAACTGTCGGGCAGAACCGGTGCTTTCATTTCCTTCGCTTTCTCGCTGGTGTTCATGGCCGGCGCGTTGATCGGCGGCTTGTCGGTTGGCTGGCGGCGTTTCGCGATCGCCCTGGCCTGCCTCTCGATCGCCCTTTCATGGCTCGAAGATCTTCCGGGCGCCAAGGCCTTGGACCTCGCCAACCTGGCGGTCTCGATCCTCTTCATGGCTTTTGTCTGCTGGCAGCTCTTGCGCGAGGTCTTCCGGCCAGGAGATGTCAACGCACATCGGCTGCGAGGTGCGGTCGCCGTCTACCTTGTGGTGGGCTTTATCTTTGCGCTGATCTACGGCTTCGTCGAGGCACTGGCGCCGGGCTCCTTCCGGGGCCTTGGCCCAGAAGGGTTCGGCGAGGATCTTCACCACGCGATGTACTTCAGCTTCGTCACGCTGACCACCCTCGGGTATGGCGACATCACACCCGAGAGTGAGTTCGCGCAGATGCTGGTGGTGGTCGAGGCGGTGGTCGGCCAGCTATTCCTAGCGGTTCTGATCGGGCGCTTGGTGTCCCTGTCGGTCCCGAGCCGAGCCAGTACCGAATCGTCAGCGCAGGCAGACAGATCCGAAGACGACACATCCGCGGGCCCGCCGCAGCGAAGAACCACCAACCTATGACCGGCCCAGCTTGCCAATTGGTAACCTTCCAACAAGGTAAGGGCAAAGTAATGGACTTACACTGCTCCTAGCTGCTGCGGCTGAGGCCGTGAAGGCTGAGGCCGTGACTCCCGACCGCAGCCCGTCCCCCCGAGACCCAATGAGGAGAGTGCCTGTGCTGCGCGTGCTGGTGGTTGAAGACGACGAAGCGACTCGGGAGTTCATCAGTCGGGGTCTACAGCAGGAAGGCTTCACGGTCGATACCGCCACGGATGGTGATCTCGGGTATTGGGCGGCTCGGGATGCCACCTTCGACTTGATTGTCATGGACATCATGCTGCCGAGCACGGATGGCCTGTCGGTAGTGCAGCGGCTGCGTCGGGAGAACATCGAGACCCCGGTCCTGGTGCTCAGCGCCAAGGGCGAGTTGGACGACCGCGTGCGAGGCCTCCGGGCCGGTGGCGACGACTACCTGACCAAGCCCTTTGCCTTCGCTGAGCTGATCGCCCGCATCGAGGCGCTGGTCCGGCGGTCGAACCGTCTCGACACATCCCCGCTGCTTCACGTGGGCGAGGTGACGTTGGACAAAGAACGACACCTGCTCTTCGTGGGTAGCGAACAGGTCGACCTGCAGCCAGCAGAATTCAGGCTGATCGGCTACCTGATGCGAAACCGAGGCCGGGTCGTGTCCAAGACGATGATCCTCGACCACGTTTGGGGCTATGACTTCGATCCTCAGACCAATGTGGTGGAAGCGAAGATCTCGAGGCTGCGCTCGAAGTTGGCGGTCCATACCCCCCGGGAGCTGATCCGCACCGTGCGCGGCTTGGGCTATCGATTCGAGGCCGGGGACGGTCCAGGGCCCGATCATGAAGCGTCGAGCTAAATGATCCGCACCCTCCAAGGACGTCTCGTCATCGCGTACATCGGACTCACCGTGGCTCTCCACGTGCTCGTCTTTCACGTCATGGGTCTCGCGATGCGGAGAAGTCTCGAGCAGGGAATTCAGCAGATTATGGAGCAGATGGTGGAGGCAGACGCCACCTATCAACAGGCGCTCGAGACCTACGGCAGCGGCGATTTTAGCGCCGACAAATTCTACTTTCGTCTCTTCGCACCCCAGGGCACCCTCGTGGTCCAGGAAGGCCGCGATCTGGCGCGCGCCGAAGCCTTGGGGTGGGCCCTGGTGCCGGGCCAACGACGGGTCGACACCATCGAGATCGCCCCGGGCACCACCCTGCGTGTCGTCAGCCGCCGATTCGAGGACGGTGCGCTAATCCAAGCTGGTGTGTTGCTCGATGAGAACAGCGACCTCTTCGAGCAGCTCGCCCACCATTGGCGCTGGGGGCTCCTGTCGCTGGCCGTTGTCGCCGCCGGTCTCAGTTGGTGGATGGTGCGAAGCGCAATGGCTGGCGTCAAACAGGTCACCCGCACCGCCGAGGAGATCCTGGACGGTTCCCTCAAGGCGCGCGTACCGGAACGCCAGCACGTGGTGGAGGTCCAGGAGCTCACCGGCACCATCAACCGGATGCTCGACAAGATCGATGTGCTGATCACCGACCTCAAGTTCGTGACGGTGAACGTGGCCCACGACCTGCGTAGCCCGCTGACTCGGATTCGCGGAGCCGCCGAAGTCGCACTGCGCGGCGAGCCTTCGCCGGAGGTCCTCCACGGCCTGGCGGAGCGGGCGATCCAAGAAACAACCCGGCTCGAGGCCGTCGTAGAGACCATGCTCGAAATCGTCCGGCTCGACTCCGGCACCGATCAGTTGGTCAGGGAGCCTGTGGATCCGCGAGCGCTGATGCGCGAGATCATGGAGCTGTACTCCGAGGCGGCGGAGGCCAAGGATCTCTCTCTCCAACTCACCGCCACCGAAACCCCGTGGATCGAGGCGGAGCGCACCATGCTGCAGCGAACGCTGGCCAACCTACTCGACAACGCCGTGAAGTTCACGCCCCACGGCGGTTCCATTCGCCTCGGCTCGGAGCACAACGCCAAAGCCGTGGTCTTGTTCGTGGAGGACTCGGGGCCCGGCATTTCCGAAGCGGACATCCCTCGCATTTTCGAACGCTTCTTCCGCGCCGATTCCTCTCGCCAGAGGTCGGGCCACGGTTTGGGACTCTCCTACGTGAAGTCAGCGGTCTCCGCCCACGGCGGCGAAGTGCGCGTTTTGCGCCCGGATGCGGGCGGTACACGCGTGGAAGTCCGCTTCCCAGCCTGAGTCGTGGCCGACGGTCGACCCTCGGCGCGCGATTTCTAGACCTTTCTTGCCAAATCGCAACATCGCCACAAGGTGGAAGCAAGGTTCCGCCCCTAGCCTGTCGGCATGAAAAACATTAAACACCTCACCCCTGTCGTCTTCGCCATGTCCATCCTCTGCGCCGGCTCGGTGCACGCCGACAAGCCCAGCGCCTCTTTTGATCTCAACCTGACCTCGTTTGCCGACCTCGAATTCACCGACAGCCTCGCCACTGTGGATCTTCAGTCCGCCGAGGTTTCCCTAGGCTTCTTCGACTTCACCCTCTCGGCCTCGGTCCACGACTTCACCTGGAGCGAGGCGGAAGACCTCAGTTTCGCGAACGGCGCTCCGGTGCCCTGGGAGCAGATGAAAAGAGTCAGTTTGCGGCACACCTCCACTCGACCGATCAACGACCGGTTTTTCTTGCTGACGTCCGTAGGTGCCGGTCTCGGCTTCGAGGAGGAGTCGACCGACTCCCATTTCGCCGACGCCCTTGCGGCGGTGATCTGGAACCGTTCCTCGGAGTGGAGTTTTCTGTTCGGCGTCGGCTATTCCTGGCATTCGGCGGTCGATGTGGAGTTCGAGGCCTTTCCCGCCATCGGCCTCACCTACCGGGGCCAGGCAGAGAAAGGCTTCACCGCCAGCCTGGGCATTCCTGAAACCAGTCTGCGCTACCGTTTCTCGCCTCGTTCCTCTCTCGGTCTCGGGGTGGGCGCCACGACCTTCGTAACGCGCTTAGCAGATGACAGCCCAGTGGTTTCCGCGGGGTATTCCGAGTTCATTCAGTTCGACGTCGGACTGACCTACGAGGTCCGAATCCGGGACCGCTTATCTCTTGAGATCGGACCGACCTATGGCCTCGAAGGGGAGTTGAAGATCCACGACAGTGAGGGCATTCTGCTCAGCACCCACGACTTGGAACCCGCGGCGGGAGGCAAGTTCCAACTGAAGTTGTCGTTTTGATGTGGCGGCTCCTCTTCGTGCCCCTGCTCACCATGGGGTGCGTTTCCACCGTCGAGCTTCGGCCGTTGGACGCAGAATCGGAATTGCGAGATACCTGGACTCGCGAGCCTCCCGAAACCGGCGAGACGATCTCTTCCCTGGCAGGGCTGGTGGAGGCTCCGCGTCTCGGCGCTCTCGTGCAGCGCGCCCTGGCAGGAAACCCCGACCTGACCGAGACCAGCCTTCGGCTGCGGGAGTCCGGCGTGCTCCTCGACGTGACACGGTCCCGTCGACTTCCCGAGATCGAGACCGCCTTGTCTCAGTCGCGAGGCAACAGCGCCGTCGCCCGCTCCGCTTCGTCCAGCACGGCCCTCGGCGTCACCCTGAGCTGGGAGGTCGACGTCTGGGGCCGCCTGGCGAACCAGGTGAGCGAAGCCGAGATGCGGCACCGAGCTCTCGAAGAGGATCTGCGATCAGCGCGCAATTCGCTGGCCGCGCGCACCCTGCAAGCGGGCCTCTCGAGGGTGCTGCGCAGCCGTCAGCTCGAGGTCGAGCGGCGCCGCGCCGCCTCGCTCGAATCCACCCTCGAGGCGGTGCGGGAGCGCTACCGCTCCGGTCTCGGCGCGGTCACGGACTGGGACGCCTCCCGATCCGAGCTGGCGGCTTCCGAGGCCGAGATCGAACGGCTGGAGGAAGCCGTTCGAAGTGCAGATCGAGACCTCAGTCTGCTGCTCGGCGATCTCGGCCTGGAGCCTGGGCAGCTACCGCAGCGGCTGCCCGAGGTGGGTCGGCCACCGGCTCCCATGCCTGCCGAAGTCTTGTCGACCCGCCCGGATGTCGCCGCTGCCCTCGCCCGACTGGAGGCAGAGGGCGTGGCGGTGCAGGTGGCGCGAAAGACCCTGCTGCCGAGCTTTCGCCTCGGTGCCGGCCTCGACCTGAGCGCTCCGCGGCCTGGCGATGTCCTCAAATCCGATCCGGTGTGGTCCGTGCTCGGCAACCTGCTGGCACCCCTGCTCGACCGGCGGGCTCTCAACGCCGAGTTCCAAGCGGCCCAGTTGCGGGCGCAGGCGGCGGTCATCGCCTATCGCGGCGTCCTGCTGGCCGCGGTGGTGGAGGTGGAGGAGGCCCTCGGCACCGAGTACGCCCTCACCCACCGGATCCCCCACCTCGAAACCGCTATGGAGCACGCCGAGCGGAGTCGCAGCAGCTTCGAAGGCCAGTTCGTCCGCGGACTCGCCGACATCCTCGACCTGTTGGCCGCCCAACGCACGGCCTTTGATTCGGAGCTGCGACTGCTCGAGGCTCGCTTCGACCTGCTCCGCAACCGCATCGAGCTCGGGCTGGCCCTCGGCCTGGAGGCCGTCGAATGAGGAAGACAATGGTTCTCCTGGTCCTCCTTGCGATCATCGCCGTCGTCATCCTGCTCCGGCTGGTGGCGACTCGCCCCGCCATCGGCGAGACCCTCAGTCCGGCCGCCGATTCCGCGGCCGCACCGGTTCTTTCCTCCCCGACGGTGACCGTGCTCCCCGCACGCCGTTCCTCGGCCCGTCCCGAGATCCACGCCCGCGGTGAGGTCCACGCTCGCTTCCGCACGGTGGTCTCAGCCGAGGTGGCGGGGACCCTGGTCTCGGTCTCCGAGCGGGCGCATTCAGGCCGCCGCGTCGGCAAAGGCGATGTGTTGATGACCCTCGATGAGTCCCGCTACCTCGAGGCGGTGGCCAGCGCGCGGGCTGACCTCGAAGAGGCAAGGCTGCTGGTAGAGGAAGAGGATCTCCGGGCGCGCCAGGCGGTAGCCGACTGGCGGCGTATCGAAGCGCCTGGAGACCCCTCGCGCTTTCTGCTGCGGGTACCCCAGAAACGCTCGGCCGAGCTCGCAGTGCAGGCCGCCGAGGCGGCATTGCTCGAAGCGGAACGGAATCTCTCCCGCACCGCGATCCGAGCCCCGTTCGACGCCGCGGTGGTGCGCCGATTGGCGCCGTTGGGCAGCTACGTACAGCCGGGGACCGAACTGATCGAGCTCGACAGCTCGGATAGCGCAGAATTGCGTTTGCCTCTCACGCCCGCCGACTGGGCACTCCTGCCGCCGGCGGCGGAGCTGATCGGGCAGCGTTGGCCCGTGGACCTCACAACGGGCGGACGACAGCCGAGCCGTTGGCGGGGTCAGGTGAGTCGCATCGAGCGCCACGTGGTCACCGAAACCCGCCAGCGGGCCCTCGTGGTCACGGTTTCCAATCCGCTCGAGCAGGATCCTCCCCTCTACCCGGGCACGTTCGTGCGGGCCTTCCTTCTGGGGCGAGAGCTTCCCGGGGTTCTCGACCTGCCTGCCCATGTGGTCACCGACCAAAACGAACTCTGGTTCGTGGATACCGCAGGGCTACTGGCCAAGGCGGCGGTCGATCCCCAACCGGCAGCGGATGGGCGCATCCTGGTGCCGGCGCCCGAGGCGATGGAAAAAGACACCCTCGACGTGGTTGCCCACCCGATGGCGTCCTACCTGCCGGGTCTGCCGGTGACGAAAGAGATCGCCAATGTCGCACCGTGACGGCGCCCACGAAGGGCGTTCCACCACAGAAGATTCCGCGACGCAGAAGGCCGCGTCAGCGATGTCCTCAGAAGACCGGTCCAAAACCGTGGGACCGCGAGGTGCCATCGCCTGGTTCACGGGCAATCCGGTGGCCGCAAACCTGCTCATGGCCCTCGTGATCGCGCTGGGCTTCGCCAGCGCCCAGGGTCTTCCGCGAGAGTCCTTCCCCGGGTTTCCCCCCCACCTGATCACCATCGAGGTGGGCTTTCCGAGTGGCGCCCCGGAGGTCTCCGAGGAGGGTGTGGTCTTGCCGTTGGAGCGGAGCCTGCGTGGCACACCGGGTATCCAGAGAATCTCTTCCGTGGCCCGGGCCGACGGCGTCACGATGACCATCGAGAAGGCTTCGGGTGTGGATCTCGACCTCCTACTCGCCGACGTCAAGGCCCGGGTCGACGCCGTACCGAACTTGCCGCTCCGCGCCGAGCGGCCGATCCTCGAGAAGCAGCGGACCGACGACCGGGTGATTCGGGCACAGGTCTCCGGCGAGGTCGACCATGGGGTGCTCGAGCGCATCGCCCATGATCTGTGGCGGGACCTTCTGGCCCATCCCGACATCGACCGGGTGGATCGCGTCGGCAACCTCTCTCCGGAAGTGCACGTGGAGGTCGACGATGATTCCCTCGCCGAGTACGGCCTGACTCTCGAGGACATGGCGACAGCCATCGACCGGGAGTCACTCATCGACCTGAGCGGTAGGCTGAGGAGCCCTGAGGGTGACCTCAGTCTGCGCGCGGCGCGCCGTGCCAACTGGGCCGGCGAGGTGGCCCGATTGATGGTCCGCACGCATGCCGACGGCAGCCTCTTGACCGTCGGCGACATCGCGACGGTGAGCGCCTCCTACGGGGATGCGCCGAGGCGTTTCATGCGCTTTGACGGCCAGCCTTCGATCGGCCTGCAGGTCTTCAAGGATGCGGCCACCAGCACCGACCGTGTGAGCCAAGCCGTCCACGAGGTGATCGAGCGCTGGTATGAGAGCGGCCGCCTGCCACGAGGTGTCGACCTCGACACCTGGCATGACCGCAGCGAGCAGATTTCTTCCCGCATTGGCCTGCTTCGAGGCAATGCCCTCGTCGGCATGGCGCTGGTCTTTGCGGTGCTCGCGCTGACGCTCGATCGGCGCATCGCGTTCTGGGTAGCCATGGGGCTGCCGGTGGCGTTCGGCGGAGCTTTCCTGGTGATGCGCGGCTTCGGCCTTTCCCTGAACGACCTCACCACCTTCGGCATGATCGTCGCCCTCGGAATCGTGGTGGACGACGCTGTGGTGGTGGGCGAGAGCATCCACACCTACAAGCTACGAGAGGGCAACTCTCTGGCGAGCGCCGTGCGTGGTGTCCACAAAGTGGCGGTACCCACCATTTTCGGCGTGCTGACGACCGTTGCAGCCTTCTCGGTGCTCGGTCTGGTGAAGGGCGACTTCGGCCTCGTCTTCACCCAGTTCGCTCTGGTGACGGCGGGATGCTTGCTCTTTTCGGTCGTAGAATCGAAGTTCGTCCTGCCGGCCCATCTGGCGCATCTGCGGCTGGGTGACCCGCCGCGTTCTGCCCCCGGGCGCTTGTTCGCCGCATTGCAGCGCGCGGTCAGCCGCTTCTTCGACCGCCTTGGCGACGGGTATCGGGCCTTGCTCTCCCGGGCCTTGCGGCGGCGATACCTCAGCCTCCTGATCATCCTGCTCGTCACCGCCGGATCCCTAGGCTTGGTGGCGGCGGGATTCGTGCGGTCGACCTTCTTTCCGGACATCCCCGGTGAGTTGGTCACCGCAACCCTCACCATGGAGGAGACCGCCGGTCATGGGCTCACCGCAAGGAACCTCACACACCTTGAGCGCTCGCTCGAGCGTGTGGCGCAGCGCTTGGGTCGCGAGGGCGGTGTCGAGAACCTGCTGGCGGCTGTGCAGACCCATATGACCGGCGACCGTAGTGGAGAAGTTCTGGTGGAGCTCTCGGCAGGAAAGCTCGGCGTCACGCCGAAGGAAGTCGCCGACGCTTGGCGTACCGAGACCGGTGCCCTCGAAGGCGCCAAGACCATCATCTTTTCCGCGGCCTTCGACGCGTTTCCTCCGATCAGCCTGGAAATCAGCGCGCCGGACGAGGCGTCCCTACGCGCGGCACACCTGGCGATCGTCGACCATCTGCAGGCCACGCCCGGCGTGCAGGATCTGCGGGACAACCTGGCCCCTGGACGCTCCGAGCTGAGCCTCGAGCTCACCCCACAAGGGCGAGCCCTCGGGCTCCGCACCGCGGAGCTCTCGGACCAACTGCAGCGCGCCTTCCTCGGCTACGAAGTGCAGCGTTTCCAGCGCGGCAACGAAGAAGTCCGCGTCCGCGTGCGCTACCCGGCGACGGACCGTCGGGATGCACAGGACCTCACCCAGAGCCGCATTCGATTGCCTTCCGGTGAGGCCGTGCCACTCTCTCTGGTGGCGGATGCCCACCACCGACCGGCGCCGCCCGAGATCACTCGAGTCGACGGCCAGCGGGTCGGCATTCTGGACGCCTTCGTCGACCGAGACCGCACGTCACCGGAGGCGGCCATGGTTTCCCTTGAGGAGGCGTTGCTGCCCGACCTGCGGCGTCGTTTCCCGGGCCTCACCATCGAGCAGCGCGGGGAGTTGGCGGAGATCGCCGAAACCAGTGCTTCCATCGCCTGGACGCTGCTGCTGGCCTTGGCGGCCATCTTCGCCCTGATCGCGATCCCCCTTCGATCGTATTCCCAACCCATCCTGATCATGGCGGTCATCCCCTTCGGGGTCCTGGGCGCCATCTTCGGCCATTGGTTGCACGGCTTGCCGATGAGCATTCTCTCGTTCTTCGGACTGCTGGCGCTTTCCGGCATCGTGGTCAACGACAGCCTGCTGCTCGTTGCCACCTTCAACGCGAAACGCAGGGCGGGCCAGAAGGACCTCGATGCCTGGCTGAGCGCTGGAAGCGATCGCTTGCGGGCGATCTGCCTGACGTCCGTTACCACCTTCGCCGGCCTGGCGCCGCTCATCTTAGAAACGTCGGAGCACGCCCAGTACCTCATCCCGGCGGCGGTTTCCATCGCCTATGGCATCCTCGCAGCCACCGCCATCACCCTGGTGGTGCTGCCGTTGTCTCAAATGATCTTCGAAGATCTGCGCAGAGCCCTCGGCGGTCGGCGCTCAGGGAATCCGGAGACGAAGGCAGGAGCGCAGGTCGGCGAATCATTGGGCGTACTTTGAAGAGGAGCGCTCCGTCCGCTGGGGTTGATGGCACACGACCTCACCACCGCACCTATCCAACGAAGTCGACCATCAAGGTGGGCGGAGTGGCGGCCCCTTCCGGCCGGGGAATGCCGGTCCGCTATCCGACCGGCGCTTCGATCTTGAGCATCCGACCCCAGGCCTGGCTGAGGCTTTCCGGCAGGTCGAGGGTAGCGAAAATCTCGCGCACCTCGTCGCGGGTGACATACGTCCAGATGTCGTCCCACTGGGCGTAGCGCAGAAGGTGGGAAATGGCCCAGGCACGCTGATCCTCCGGCCCCTCCTCCAGGATCGCCCGCAACTCCTCTTCCATCACCTCGCGGTCCGGAAAGAAGTAGAGCGGCTCCTCCGAGGCTTCGGGGGTGGCCGATTCGCCGCCGTGATCCTTGGCGCTGTGGTTTTTCGCTGGGGTCTTTCCGGAGGCATCCATGACGCCATCAGTATAGCAGCCCGCGGGCCGGGGCCGGCGCGGCGATGAGATGCAATTCGCGACCTTTTGGCTCCTTGACCATCCGCCTCGGCATCCGCTAGATTGCTCGAGCTGAACGGTTTCCATGCGGGCATAACTCAGTTGGTAGAGTGCAAGCTTCCCAAGCTTGATGTCGCGGGTTCGAGTCCCGTTGCCCGCTCCAGCAACCGATCGAGACGACGCAGAACAGGGCTTACCCTTTGCCGTCCCGGAACCATTAGGCCGAGCTTACGGACTCCCCGAATCAACAGACTCCAGTCAACGGAAACCTCCGCCCGCAGGCCTCTTCTAGATGCTGCCTGTGGCCTGAGGTGAAAGGGCCTTTCGATGTCGATCTTCCGCCGCGACCAGGATCCATCCCCTAGAGAGACCACGCCTCCGGCGAAGCCGGCCAGCCGCTCAACCGAGAATTCGTCCGCTAGCCGGCGGACAGCGACCGGCCCGGCCGCCCACAGCCCTTCGGCAATCACCCTGATCGCGCCGGGAACCCGGATCTCCGGCGAGATCGGGGGCGGCACTCGGGTGCAGGTGGAAGGCACCCTGAAGGGAGAAATCCAAGTCGACGCGGAAGTGCTGGTCGGCGCCAGCGGTCAAGTGCAAGGCAACGTCTCGGCCCGTTCGGTGCAGGTGGCCGGCCAGGTCAAAGGCAACGTGTCCGGCCTCGAACGGGTGGAGGTCCTCGCCTCCGGCAAGGTCGAAGGCGACCTGGCGGCGCCGCGGGTGATCATTTCGGAGGGTGCCTTCTTCAAAGGAAGTGTGGAGATGGGGACTCAGGCCGGCGCCGCGGCGGGGGAGTCCACGGCGAAAGGGAGAGCGTCTTGAAGATCGGGATACCGACAGAGATCAAGGATCACGAGTACCGCGTCGGAATGATTCCGGCGGGAGTTCACGCGCTGGTCGAGGACGGCCACGACGTGATGGTGCAGGTGGGAGCCGGGAACGGCAGCGGCTTCGAGGACCAGGAGTACATCGAAGCCGGCGGCACGATGGTGGCTTCGGCGGAAGAGGTGTGGTCCCGGTCGGAGATGATCATCAAAGTCAAGGAGCCGGTAGCCGAAGAGTACGATCGCATGCAGCGGGAGCAGATCCTCTTCACCTACCTCCACCTCGCGCCGCTGCCGGAACTGACCGATGCCCTTCTCGAGGGCAGGGTTACGGGCATCGCTTACGAGACCATTACCGACCGCAGCGGCGGCCTGCCGCTCTTGACCCCGATGTCCGAGGTCGCCGGCCGCATGTCCGTTCTGGCCGGGGCGAGCTTTCTGCAGAAGCCTTACGGCGGCCGCGGCACCCTGCTGCCCGGTGTGCCCGGCGTGCCGCCCGGTGACGTGGTGATCATCGGCGGCGGCATCGTCGGTCTGAATGCCGCCAAGATGGCCTTGGGCCTGGGCGCGCGGGTGACGGTGCTCGAAGCCAGCCTCGACCGAGCCCGCTTCCTCGACAACATCTTCCGCGGCGACGTCACCACCCTGGCGAGCAACCCGCATAATCTGATGTCCGCCCTCGGCCGGGCGGATCTCCTGATCGGCGCGGTACTGATCCCCGGCCGGGCGGCCCCCAAGCTGGTGACCCGCCAGATGCTCTCGCTGATGAAGAGAGGATCCGTGGTGGTGGACGTCGCCGTCGACCAGGGCGGATGCTTTGAAACCACCCATCCGACCACCCACTCGGATCCGGTGTTCGAAGTCGATGGCGTGGTGCACTACTGCGTCGCCAACATGCCCGGCGCGGTGCCCCGCACCTCCACCATCGCGCTGAACAACGCCACCTTGCCCTATGCCCGCGCCCTCGCGACGCGCGGCGTCGAAGCCTCCATCGAGAGCGATCCGGGACTCGCCGAAGGGGTGAACACCTTCCGCGGCCACATCACCTGCCTGCCGGTGGCGGAATCTCAAGGCCGTCCGTTTCAGTCCTTGCCCGAGCTACTGACGTAGAACGAGCCTGCGTCCTAGCTCGCAGCATCGTCCGGCATTGGGCCGCCGGTCCAGCCTTCCCATAGCTTGATGAAGTCGTCCGGTAGGGGAGCCGTGTACACCTGCCGAGCGTCCGTGACCGGGTGCGAAAAGGCGAGGGTTCGGGCGTGGAGTGCCGGTCGCGGGAAGGTGGCGAGGTGGCGCCGTCGGGGGCGGCTGAGACCGCGCCAGCGGTTCTCCCCGTAGACCGGGTCGCCGACCAGCGGATGGCCCGCGTACTTGAAGTGCACGCGAATCTGGTGGGTGCGGCCGGTTTCCAACCGAATCTTGAGCAGCGACACCCCTTCCGCCGTCGACAAGGTGCGGTAGAGGGTGCGGGCCGGCCGGCCGCCCGGGCCGACGGCCATCTCCTTGCGCCTTGTCCGGTGCCGGCGGATCGGGGCGGAGATCTCGCCTTTTGGCCCGGGATCGCCGTAGACCACCGCCAAGTAGTGCTTGTCCACCCGTCGGCCAGCGAAATCGTCCGTCAGCCCGCGATAGGCCGCCTGGGTCTTGGCCACCACCATCACGCCGCTGGTGTCGCGATCCAGCCGATGCACGATGCCGGGCCGGCCCTCGCCGCCGACCCCGGCCATCTCCGGATACCGATCGAGCAGCAGGTTGGCGAGGGTGCCGGAGGCATGACCGGCTCCCGGATGCACGATTTGGCCGGCGGGTTTGTCGAGCACCACCAGGTGCTCGTCTTCGAACAGCAGGGCGAGATCGCCGGCTTCCGGCCGCACCCGCGAATCCACCGGCTGCGGCCTGGTCAGGTGCAGCACCTCGCCGCCCTGCAGAGGATGAGAGGGTCGGACCGTTCGGGCGTCGAGGGTCAGGCGCCCTTCGGAGATCCAGCGCTGGACGCGGTTGCGGCTTTCGTCGAGTTCGGCCGCCGCGTGGCGGTCCAGGCGATCGCCGGCGGCGCCTTCCGGCACCCTCCAGCGCCGCTCGTTACTGGTCACGAGAACGGAAGGAATCGATTGCCAACAGCACAATGCCGACGGTGATCGCGCTGTCCGCCACATTGAAAGCCGGCCAATAGTAGGTGCCGACGTAGAACTCCAGGAAATCCGTCACGGCTCCCTGCGCCAGGCGGTCGATCAGGTTGCCGATGGCACCACCCAGGACCAGCGCGAGGGCCGTGAGGAGAGCCGTCGCCTCAGGCGAGGCCACCACAAAGTAGACGGCCACGGCGACCAGCGCCAGCATTCCGATCGCGATCAACAACCACGACGTTTCGCCGGCTTCGGGACGCGCAAAGAGGCCGAAGGCGGCGCCGGTGTTCTTGCGGTAGACCAGGTCGAAGAAGCCGGCGATCACCTCGCGGGATTCGCCGAGGGTGAAATCACCTTCGATCCACTTCTTGGTCCAGCGATCGAGGGCGACAACCAACAGGGTGATGGCCAAGAACGGGATTTTGCGGCGCAGTCCTTCCATGGCCGGGGATGCTAGCAGGTTGCTGAGAAGGGCCTTCGGCCGATGGTTTCAGCCGCCCTGTTGCCGTTCCTAGTTAGGGGCCTCGGTCGCAGGGGACGACGCTAGGCTGGTCGGTCTGATCCATCCGATGCCAGCCTCTTCCAGGCCTCTACCAGCCGGCTCAAGGCTGCTCGATCATGGAATACCCGGATGCCGGCCACTCCGTGCGCCCCGGTCGCTCGGACCTCGTCCAGCCTTTCTGGCATCACGCCGCCGAGGGCAAGGACCGGTAGGCCCAATTCGACGGCGGCCGCCAGGCCGTCGAGGCCCGTGGACTCACCCTTGCCGGGAGTGGAGAAAACCGGTCCGAAGGTGACGAAGTCGGCGCCCGCATCGCGGGCGGCCTCGACCTCCCGCAGGTCGTGGGTCGAGCAACCGAGGGAGAGGCCCTCTCCGAAGCGCTCTCGGAGGGCCGCCGCCGATACGCCACGAACCGGCAGGTGCACTCCCTCCGCCGCGGCGATCCAGGCGATGTCCGCCCGCCCGTTGATCCACAGTCCGAGGTTGCTGCGGCGGGCGCTTTCGGCCAACGCCAGGATCCCTCGGTCGTCGAGATCCTTCTCCCGAATCTGGAGACCCTCGACACCGGACCTTGCGAGATCAGCGATCCAGTCCTGCCAAGATCGCCCATCCAGCCTTCGGCGATCGCTGATGGCCAGCAGGCGGGGGGTCAAGACTCGCGCATCGCCCGCATCCGGCGGCGGCGGTCGAAAAGGCGAGCGAGGTCGTGGGCCACCCACACGAGATGAATCGCTCCGAATCCGCTGACGGCGCCGCGAAAGGTCGGCGCCAGAAAGAGATCTTGCAGGGTGGGGTAGGCGAGCTGCACCACGGTGCGGTCCCACACGGCGTTCCAGGGCGCCAAGAGCAGGAAGATCCCGGCCTCGGCGCAGTAGATCATGAAGAAGACGAGGTAAAACGCATTGGAATTCATGCCGCTGCGGATTGTAGCTCGACCCGCACGTGCTTAGGGAGTGGCCGGTCCTATCGCACCGTGCATTTCCGTCGCGATAGGACCCAGCGGATTGTCCGATGGCTCAGTTGCGCGGCTTGCTGCGCGGCCGGCTCTTCGAGCCGGACCGCGCCGGTACCTTCTTGGAAGACGAGCCGCTCGACGCACGAGCCTTCGAGCCGCCTCCGCCCCGCGGGGCCGAAGCGCGAGGTGCTTGGCCTCGGGGCGTGCTAGCCCGGGGCGCGCTGCGCGGCGCACTGCGCGGAGCGCTAGCTCGGGGAGTACTCGTCCGGGGCGCGCTAGCCCGCGGCGCGCTAGCCCGCGGAGCCGAACGCTTCACCGGCGGCGAGGTGCGGGGAGCCGACCGAGCCTGCGGCTTGCGCGGCTGCACGCGCGGCGCCGCAGGAGCCCGGTACGTTGGCGCCTTTTTGACCGGAGCGCTGGCCCGCGGACGGTCCGGCTGGGTGCGCGACGCCGACCGTGGGGTCACCTTGGGACGCTCCGCGCGAGGTTGGGCGGCGCGCGGTTTCACCGGCGACGGTGTGGCCGCTCTCGGCTGCCGGACCTGCGGCTTCTGCGTTCGCGGTCGAGGGTTGACCGAGCGGGGTGTGGCCGCCCGCGGCGCACCCGTTCGGGGCGTGCTGACACGCGGTTTGGTCGCGCGCGGCCGATCCGCCCGGGGGCTCTGGACCCGCGGCGTCGCAGCGCGGGGCTTGACGGTCCTCGGCCGGTCGACGGTGCCGGTGCGCGGGGTGGCGGCGCGGGGCTTGACCGTCCTCGGTCGCTGGACGGAAGGTCCGTCGGCGCGAGGCTCGGCCGGCGGCCGGACAGTCCGTGGCTTGACGGTGCGAGGTCCCTCGGCCCCCGGCCTCGTCACCCGCGGCTTGACACCGCGGGCCGACGTTGGATGATCCGTCACCCCCACCGAGACGGCGCGCGGAGAGTCCGGTTGCGCGCCGCCGGTGCGCGGTAGGCCGGTGCGCGGTCCGCCGGGCTTGACGGCGCGGCGGCCGGGATGGTCCGCCAGCCGCGGGCCGGTGTCCGCCAAGCCGGGGGCGAGGGGCGTGCCGGCCAGCCGGCGGCCGCGGCGCTCGTCCACGACGATGCGCTGTTTCACGTCGTCGGGTAGCTCGTCCCGCCGCGCCACGAAGGGCGTGATGTCCGGCAACTGCGCGTTGACGTTGATCCCGCGGCCGTTGCGCCTGGGTCCGTCGCGCAACACCCGGATCGCCGCGCCGGGATCCCGCAGCCGCTTGCGGTGCAGGTGGCGGGTGTCCGTGGTGACGATGCCGCGCGGGATGTCGCGGTGGCCGACGTGCCGCTGAAAGTCGTAGCCGTCGTAGTGATGGCGCCGCTGGTAGCGCGACCCGAAGTAAGAGTTGGTGCAGAAGATCCAGTCCCGGTAGTAGTGCCAATCACCGCCGGCCCAGCCGTAGATGCCGTGGCGGAAGGCCCGGTGGCCGCGATAGTGGCGGGTGTAGTAGCCCACCGGCACCCAGGCCGTGTGGCGGTCGCCGAAGTGCCAGTACACCCAAGCCGGAGCGAAGCGATAGCCCGGATACCAGATCCAGCCATAGTGGTGGTGCCGGCTCCAGGAGCCGTAGTGATACGGCACCCAGCCCCAGCGTTCATAGGAGATCCAGGTCAAGCCGAGGCGGGTGGACTGCCATCGTCCCTGCCAGTACGGACGCCAGTCGCTGCCCACCCGCGGACGCCAGGCCCGTTGGCCGTCGGCTTCGATCCAGTCGCCATGGTCGTCGAGCGGCGCAGCGGCATAGCGCAAGGACTCGTCCACGTACTCGCTGCCCTCGGCCGTATCGAGATGCTCACCCCAGCGTTCGAGAGAGTCGTAGGCGCTGGCGGTGCGGATGCGGGCGTCCGGCCGGGCAGCGCCCTCCACCAGGGCCTCTTCTCCGTCGCGCACCAGAATTCGGCCACGCTCGGTCACGATTTCCGCCTCGCCCTCGCGCACCACCACGGAGGTCCAGTCGCCGCCCTCGGTGGTCACCCGGTAGGAGCCGAAGTCGTTGAGCAGAACTTCCGCGTTGGGAGTGAACAGGCGCGGCAGGTGATCGCCGATCGAACCATCGACCACCACCCACTGTAGATTGCCGAAGCGCAAGGTGACTTCGGTGACCCGATCTTCGGTGTCCGGCGAGTAGGCGAGACGGTCGAAGACGGCCTCCGTGTCGCCGTCCAGACGCAGCAGATTGCCGTCCGACAGGAGGACTTCAGCTCGCGAGCGGGGAGAGGTCCATAGGCGGTCTCCGCGCAGTACCGGCTGGTTGATCTCCGCCTGAGAACGCTCCTCTTCTTCCTCGGGAATCAGGGTCGCCGATCCATCGAGAGTCCGCAGGTAGCTGTAGGTACCGTCGTAGCCGGGGATGTCGGCCAGATCGTCACCGGTAGAGTAGGCGGAGTCTCGATTCTCTTCGGTCGTCCAGCCACCGTTGTCCTGAGCGACACCCACGGCCGGCAGGGCGAAGGCGACGAGAAGGGCGATGAGGCGGTATTTGCTGTTCATGGAGCGGTCCTCCTGTCTGATTGAATCCTACCCGCAATCGGTTCGGCGTTTGCTGCGGACCGGCGGGCGCTACTTCTTCACTTCAAGATCCGGGCCACCTCCTTTCGATACCCGAAAAGCCCTGTCCACGCGCTATACTGCCCCTTCTCCCGAGGTGGATTCGTCCCCTTCCGAGAGCGGTCCCGTCCTCTGTTGCGGGGCCATAGAGCGCGCTTCGGTGGGGGAGGATCGCCGAGGCAACTGGGGTTGAAGGATCTGTGGGAGTTTTTCTGTGGTCTTCAAGGGGCTGTTCAAGGGAGGAGGCTCGAAAGATGGGCCGGCCGAATCTCTCACCGTCGACGATCTGATCGTTCTCGAGCGGTACGAAGAGGCGGAGGATCGCCTACAGGCCAGGGTTCGCTCTCACCCGCACGATCTCCATGCCCATCTCAAGCTGGCAGAGGTTCTGGCCGCCCTCCGAAAGTTGGATCTCGCCGTGGCGTCGTACTCCCTGGTGGCTGACGAATACGCCCAGGAAGGGCAATACGACAAGGGCTTGGCGGTGCTCTCCCGCGCCCTCAAAAGTGCACCGCTGGACCAGAATCTCGCTCGCAAGATCGAACTCTACCGACTGGCGCGCAAGCTGGATCACAAACGGTTGGCGGTGGCTAAGGGTTTGCGCGAGGGACGCATGCCGGCGACCACCGCCGAAACCTGGATTCTGCAGCTCCCCCGCCTGTGGAAGAAGATCATGACCAGCGACCTGATCATGCGGTTGAGCGGCGAGGAACTGGAGCGCCTGTTCGCGGCCTGCGAGATCCTGCGCATTTCCACCGGCCGGCCGCTGGTGCGGGCGGGGCAGAACCAGGCCGAGCTCTACTGGGTGGTGAGCGGTGTTGTCGAGGCGACCTACCGGGGATCGCGAGCTGCGCTGCGCTCCTTCAGCTCGCAGGACCTCATCGGCGAGAGGGCGCTCCTGGAGCAGGAGCCCTGGCCCTGCGATCTGATCGTCAAGGAGAAGGCGGTGGTCGTTCGCTTGGACCGCGAGGGCCTGGAGCGGGCGATGCGGGGCAACTCCGATCCGCGGGGACTGATCGCCCTGCTGCGCGCCCAGGATCATGACCGGCAACTCCAGAAATTGGTAGACTCGATGGAGCAGAGCGGGTAGAGCATCGCCCTACGTTTGCATTGCCCACGCCACACCTTTCGGTGAGCACCGCACCATGGCTCGACGACCCATTCGCAGCATCCCCGATCCCATCCTGCGCCAGACCTGCGAGGAGGTGACGATCTTCGACGGAGAGCTGGAGCGGTTGGCCGAAGACATGGTGGAAACCATGTACGCAGCGCCTGGGATCGGCCTTGCGGCGCCCCAGGTGGGGATTGCGAAGCGGTTGGCGGTGGTGGACGTTTCCGTCGGCGAAGAGCCGGACCAGCTCAAGATCCTGGTCAATCCGCGGATCAGCAACCCGCGCGGTGAGACATCGGAACTCGAAGGCTGTCTCTCGATTCCGGAGTTGACGGACAAAGTCCGCCGGCCGGCGGTGATCCAGGTCGACTACCAGGATCTCCAGGGCAATGCCCACACCATGGAAGCGGAAGAGTGGACGGCCCGGGCGATCAGCCACGAGGTGGATCATCTCGACGGCATCTTGTTCGTCGATCATCTGCGGGGGCTGCGCCGTGAACGCATGCGCCGCCAGCTCAAGAAACTGCTGCGCAGCCTCGAACAGGATAAAGTCACCGCATGAGCGTCTCCCGCTGGACGCCGTTCGTCGCCCGCCCCGAGCCGGCTCTCGGATCGTTTCTTCTCGTCGTGCTTTTGCTGCTCCTACCGGGCTGCGGCGGCGGCGGCGGAGGAGGAGGTCCGACGGCGCCGCCGCCACCGCCGCCGCAGGGCATCGTCTTCACTCCGGCCACCGGCGGCGGCGTGACCATCTCCATGGTTCAGGTGGGGCAGAACGCGACGACCCTGACCTTGGACGTCACCGCCACCGGCGTGACGGATCTTTACGGTGTCGCCTTCGATCTGCAGTTTCCCTCGCAACTGTTCGACCTCGTCAACTCGTCGGAACAGCCCTTTCTCAGCCAAAGCGGCGGAACTCCCACCACCCTCCAGGTCAACGAGGTGTCCGCCGGCCAGGTCGTGGTCGGCTTCACCCGCCTCGGCGGTGTATCCGGCGTGTCCGGAACCGGCGCGCTGGTGCGCCTGACCTTCCAGGCCAAGGCCAGCGGCAGCGGCGGTTTCGCCTTTTCCCGCAATCAAACCTTCTCGCCGGCGGGAACTCTCGGCGGAATTTCCTGGCTGGGCGGCTCGGTGCAGGTCACTCTGTAGGATCTGAAGACAGCCAGGCGGGCACGCCCCGAAAAGGGCGTGCCCAGGGGAGCACTAACTGCTGCAGTTGTTGATGCAGTTTTCCCAGTAGCACTGGGAACAGCAACCACCACCGCCGACACACCACTCAAAGCGGCACCAGATGTGCGGTTCCGGCCAGCAGCTCACCGCGCACAGGCAAACGAAGCTCTGATGCTCCTTCGACTTTTCCCGCGCCCGCTCGCCGGCGCCGTCGGGGTTCAGATTGAGCTCTTCGATAAAGGTCTCGGTCTTGTGATCCACAGCGTCGTCGGCGGGTTCCGCGGAGGCGATGCCGGTGAAGGCGAAGCACATCAGGATGGCGAATACCAGCGCTACGGTCCTTTTCATCACAATCTCTCCAGTCGCGTCGGTCTCGTTGCGAGAGCTCTCCTGACGGCCCGGCCGGAACTCCGTCGGTGGACCGACGAAACACCGCGAAGCCGTCGAGTCGTCACCGGTAAGAGCGCGAGAACTCGGCGAGCTATGACAGGGGTCACTGCCCGGCCTTTCGGAAGGGCCCTTGCAGGCGACTCAAACCGTCTGAAGGCAGTCAGGCGGACGCCTGGATGCAGCGCTCGAGGATCCGGCGGGCTTCGAGGAGGCTCGGGGCTTGTGGCGGGAAAGCCTTTTCCAAAGAGGCGATGGCCCGGCGCGCAAGGAGTTCGGCGTCGGCGACTCTGCCGGATTCGACCCACACTTCCGCCAGCCGGTACTCCAACCGAGCCACCATGCGGTGGTCCTCGACGAAAGCCCGCCGAGCCATCGGCAGGGCTCGCTGGAGCAAGGGCTCGGCTTTCTGCCACTCGCCCTGGGCGGAGTACAGCTCGGCGAGAAAGAGAAGGGTGATCGCGATGTGCCCATGATCGTCACCGACCAGGCGCTGATTCATCGCCAGAGCTTCCTGAAACATCGACTCCGCCAGTGCGAAACGCCCCTGCGCTTGGTGCACCCGGGCCAGGGCATTGAGGCTGCCGGCGATGTGGACATGATCCCCGTCGAACAGACTGCGATTCATGGCGAGGACCTGGCGATAGCGCTCTTCGGCGGTTGCGAGATGGCCGCGGTGTTGATCGATCCATGCGAGACCGTAGAGGATGCGCGCGAGCTGGGAGTGGTTCTCTCCGAAGACCTCTCGCCCCAGCTCCAGGCCCTCGAGAAAGAGCACCTCGGATTCTTCCTGATCACCGCGTAGCGAGGCCGCATAGGCGAGGTCAGCGAGACCGGCGGCGACACTCGGATGATGGGGTCCAAGGCTCTTGCGGTTGATCTCCAGGGCTTCCTTCCAGTAGCCCTCGGCGGCGGATCCGTCGCTTTCGTCCCACGCCCAGTCGCCCAAGCCCCGCAGGCTCTCCGCCACCTTGGGATGATCATCGCCGAGCCACCGCCGGCGTAGCTCAAGAGCCCTGCGGAGCATCGGCTCGGCAGCCGCCCGGTCGCCGCGATCGCGGGTCAATTGGGCCAGTTCGTGGAGGCAGTCGGCAACCTCAGGAGACTCTGGGCCGGAGGCGCGAACGGTCCATTTCAGAGCACGGCGCAACATCAGATCGGCTTTGGCGAAGCGGCTTTGGTCCGCCCACAGGCTACCGAGTTCAAGCTGACTCTCGGCGAGGTCCGGATGTCCCTCCGGCAACACCGCGATCCTCAGCGCATGGGCGTCCCGCAGCAGGGGCAGGGCTTTGTCGAACAGGCCCATCCGTCCGTAGGCCGCTCCGATCTGGGTCATCAAGGACGCCCGCACCTCCGGCTGCGAGGCGAGTTCCGAACGGATCCGCCGGACTCCCGCATCGAGCATTCCTTCGCGCAGGCGGAAATAGCTCGACCCGGCCATCGCAGGATCGGCCTCGGTAAACAGCTCAACGGTGAATCGTTCGACCGTTTCCGCCCGCGTCAGAGCGGCCTGTGAAACGTCGCGTTCCGCCACCAGCCGCCGTTGCTGCACCGCCAAGAGACCGGTGGAGAAGGACAACACCAGGACGGCGATTCCGACGATGGCAACGAGAGCCTTGTGCCGCCGAATGAACTTCACGCTGCGGTAGACGGCAGTGTGGCCGCGGGCCGACACCGGGAGGTGGTCGAGATGGCGCTGGAGATCGTCCGACAGGCGCTGAACCGAAGGGTAGCGCTCCGCCGGCTTCTCTTGGAGAGCGCACAGGACAATGTGATCGAGGTCCCCGGCCAGGCGCCGGCTGAGAAGACGGTTCGATAGGCCTTGCGGCCCGTCCCTGGATCCGGCGGCGGGCGAGGGCGGGTCCAAGGCGACGCTGGGCTGGATCGGAGTCCCTCTGGAGAGGTACTTCACCAGGCCATGGGAACTGCTCTCGCCGCGGAACAGGCGGCGGTCGGTCAAAAGTTCGTAGAGCAACACGCCGAGGGAAAAGATGTCCGTGGCGGTACTCAATGGCTCGCCGCGAAGCTGCTCCGGGCTGGCGTACTCCGGCGTCAGGGGACGCAGGGCGCGGCGCGGCGCTTCGATCGGCTGTCGGCGGGTCCAGCGGGCGAGGCCAAAGTCGAGCAGCTTGGCCGTGCCGGTGCTGGTCACCAGGATGTTGCCGGGCTTGATATCGCGGTGGATGATCAGGTTCTGGTGGGCAAAGTGGACCGCTTCGCAAACCTGCCGAAATAGCCCAATACGAGCCTCGATCGGCAGGTTCCAGTCGCGGCAAAAGCGGTCGATCGGGATACCCGCCACATACTCCATCACCAGGTAGGGGAGGCCGTTTTCGGTGCTGCCTCCGTCGAGCAGACGGGCTACATTCGGATGTTCGAGCTGCGCCAGGATGTGGCGCTCTTCGAGCAGGTGGTCGAACACTTCGGGGAGGATCGCTCCCGGGCTCACCAGCTTGATGGCGACGAGTTTCTGAAAGGCCTGATCGGCGCGTTCCGCCAGGAACACCCAGCCCATTCCGCCCCGGCCGAGTTCGCGCACCACCGAATAGGCGCCGACCCGATCGCCGGCGGCGAGGGGAGGAGCCTCCGGCGAGCCGCGGGAGGGCCATGGCTCAGGCAACCGACCCTCCGCCGCGCGATGGGCTCTCAACAGCTCGCGGACATCGGCATGGAGAGCGCGGTCGCCTCCGGCCGCCTGTTCCACGAAGCGGGACCGCACGGCGGTGGGCCGATCCAGGGAAGCCTCGAAGATCCGCCGCGCGCGGCGCCACGTTGTCGCCGTCATGACGGCGGCGACGGGCGGCCCAGCTCCCGGACCAGCCACGCCCTCGCCCACGCCCAGCGACGCATTACGGTTCGCTCCGAAATTGCCATCGCCTTCGCCGTTTCCGCCGCCGAGAAGCCGAGGAAGAAGCGCAGATCGACTAGGCGCCGGAGCTCCGGATCGAGGCCTTCGAGCTTGGCGAGGGCGCGTTGGAGGTCGAGAGAGTCGGCCAATCCGTCCTGCGCCGGGCGAAGGGCTGGACCTTTCGCCTCTTCTGGAAACGGGCCCCGTGATCCTTCCGGGCCACGCTTTGCGGCCCGTTTCCAGCGCGCATGATCGACCAGGATACGACGGATCTGAGCCGCCGCGACGGCGAAGAACTGACCACGATCCCGCCAGCGAGGCGCCGTCTGGCGGCACCAACGCAGATACAGCTCGCTGACCAGAGCGGTGGGCGATAGGGAGATTCCTCTGCGTTCTCCGCAGAGCTGACGCCGTGCGATCTGCCGGAGCTCTGTCAGCACCGCGGGCATCAACCGGTCGAAGGCCTCGCGGCCAGCGGCGCCGTCGCAGGCATGAAGCAGAGCCGTTATGCCGGTCGACGCGCTGCTCATCGCGCACCGCCGAGGCCTATGTAGCGCCTCGAGCCATAGCGCCCTGAGCCGCTCAGCAGAAGCGGGGCTCCTGGGGACAACACGCTGCCATGAAGTGCGAGCATCGTGAGTTGCACATCCTATGAAGTCTTTGCTTGCCTCGGGATCGTATCAGGTGCATGAGTCGATGCCCGATCGCCTTCGCCGCGCCGGTCCTGCGAGCGGCGGTCGGCGCTTCTTGCGTTCTCAGAGGGGAAAGGAGGATCGATGGCGATTCGACTGGAGCGGTTTCGTGGACTCCTCGACACCGCCTCCCGCGGCAGATTGGCGGAGCGGGAGGCTCGGCGGTGGCTGGTGCGGAACGGGTTTCGCATCCTCCGCAGCAACGTAGCCTCCCGCTCCGGGGAGGTCGATCTGGTGGCGGTAGAGGCCGGAGTGCTGTGTTTCGTGGAGATCAAGGCACGGTCCGGCCCGAGCTTCGGCACCGCTGCCGCGGCGGTCACCCTGACCAAGCGGCGAAAGCTCGTGCGCGAGGCCGAACGGTGGCTGCGTCGGCACCCTTGGGAGGGCCCGTGCCGATTCGACGTGCTGGCTTTGGACCGAGTGCTCGAAGGCGGATCCGCGGTTTGGCGTATCCACCTGATTCGTGGTGCTTTCGAGCTGGACGAGAGGCACTGAGAGGGGCGAAAGACAGACCCGGGAAGTGCCCTTGACAGTGGCCAAGGGCCTAGCTATCCTTTGCACCCCGAGCGGGAATAGCTCAGTGGTAGAGCACAACCTTGCCAAGGTTGGGGTCGCGGGTTCGAATCCCGTTTCCCGCTCCAATAGAATGCTGACTGAAGCCCCGTGAGGGGTTCTCCCAGCCGGGAAGGCCGCTCACGTGAGCGGCCTTCGCGTTCTCAGGGCTTCCGAGGCCGTTTTCGGCAGCGCAGCACCCCGGGGCGACGTAGCCAAGTGGTAAGGCAAGGGTCTGCAAAACCCTCATTCGTCGGTTCGATTCCGACCGTCGCCTCCATTCCAACGCCCGGACCTCTCCCAGCCTCGGGACTCTCATGACTCCACGGCGCACCTCCATGGCTACCGCCGGCGCCCTCCGTTGACCGGCCTGTCGCTTCTCGAAAGTCCCTCGGAGCGCCTTGGCAATGCGCCCCGCGGCCGGCGGGTGTGGCCGTGAGTCACGTCATCGTCACCCGCTTCGCCGTGCCCCGGCCGGAGGGAAACACGGCCTCGGCCTTTCGCGATCCGGACTGGCTGGCGGAGCGCCACGGGCTGTTCCGTCGGTTCTTCGTACCGTCCGTGGCGAGGCTCGGAATTCCCGTCAAGCTACTGTGCGGCCGCGAAGTCGCCGGAGCCGTGGCGGAGCGGGTGTCCGATCTTCCCTGGGCGGAGGTGGTGGAGCAGGACGACTGGCGCGGTGGCTGGACCGGAAGCGTGGAGCAGACCGTCACCCGTCTGGACTCCGACGATGCCGTCCACCCGGACTGGTTCGACGCGGTACATCGCGCGCCGGCGGCCGCTCCCGCCAGCATCACCGGCCGCTCCCTGCGCCTCGACCTCGCCAGCGGTCACCTCCAACACTACCGGCGCCGAGAACCGGCGCCTCTGGCGGCATTCCGCCGGGGCGCCAACCCCTACGCCGTCGACCACAAGCATCTGGCGCGCCTGCCCGGAATCCATTGGATCCGGGGACCGCACCTTCTGCAGGTGGTCCACGGAGGCAACGTCAGCAACCGACGGCCGAAGCGCTGGCGCGTCGACCGCTGGGCATCGCGCACCCGGCTGGCCGAGTTCGGCCTCGCCGATCCCGTCGCGGGCTAGGCGGTTCCGCCGGATCTTCGAAGGTTGCTGGGACCATGGACCCAGCATGATCCTGGCCGATGGCGCACCCACCCTGCAGGCCATCTGCGAGAATGCCTTTCTCTGAACGGTCTGGAGAAATCGTGCTCGAATGGGGAACTTGGACGTTCACTGACGAGCACGCCCAACCAACCATCGAGTTGAGGCCGAATCTGGTGATTGTCCAAGCAGAAAGGCCCCGCATGATGGCGACCGACCTCCCAACCGCCCGCTCCGGCGTTTCGATTGCAGCGTGCACGCTACTCCTCGTCGGAGGCTGCTGTGGGTGGCTGCCGTTCGTGGACGACTGTCTCGTCGTCGCCTTCGACAGTCTCAGACGACACCGAGGAGGCCTACCTCCGCCGGCTCGGATTGAACTAGCCTTTCGGAGAACCCAAAACGGCCGCCCGTGGCTGATCTGGGCGGCTCGTACCGGCGCGCCTGCCTCGAGGGCAAGCGCTGCCGTGGGCGAACTCGCAGAGCGCCGGTGGACTCGCCGCTGGCCTAGGCGGACGGCCTAGCGACCGACATCCGAGCGGGCGGCTTCGAGGGCGTAGCGTAGGGCGTCGTCCCAGCGCAGATCGCCGCGCAGAGCGGAGCGGAAGGCGGAGCGGGTGACCTGCCGGACGTAGCTCCGGTGGGTGGGGTAGAGCTCATCCAGAGTCTCCTCATCGAACCGGAAGTGCGCACCAGCCACCGGACACGGTAGCGGCCCCAGGTTGCCCGGTTCGTAGGTCCCCAGGGGCACCTCGAGGGTCGGCACCCGAAGGCCGCCACGTACATTGCCGTTCTCATCGCGGATCACGTTGCCGGCGGCGTCGGTCTCGAGCCAGCGGCCCGGCGGCGGCGCGACGCCGTAGCGGATCCAGCGCACCAGGTTGGTCAGGCTCGCGCGATGCACCGGCCCGATGGACAGTGGGCTCAGGGGTTCACCGCACGGCGGTAGCACCGGTCCACCGATGTCCCGTGAGACCACCTCGCCGGTGCGCCTCAGGCCCTCGCCGTCGGCGTGGGAACCGCCGGCGATTTCGTACAGCCGGAAGGTCTCCGAATCCGGCTGCCGGGTGTTGACGCTCGAATAGAAGAAGATCGCCACCTCGCTCTCCGATTGCACCTGGATCAGCGGCGCATCCACCCGGCGATAGCGGCGCTCGTCGAAGTAGCGAATGGGATCCGAACTGTTGATTCCCCGGGCGGCGCCATTGCCGCCGGCGTTGAGATAGCCGTCGAAGGTGTGCCGACCGTCCGGTAGGAGAGACGTTTCGTGGAACTCGTTGGCAAAGGTGGTCAGGTAATCGGCGGTTTGGGAGTAACCGGTGCCGATCAACACTTCCACCGGATAGCGGGCCAGGGGATTGTCAGGATTGCCGAGGTCGCGCAGGAGGGCGCCGAGCTGGGTAGTGAATCCGTAGGCAAGGCCGTTGTCCACCATGTGGAGGGTCGAGTAGCGATCCGGATCCCAGTTGCGGAGATAGTCGATGGCGACGTCTTTGATGGTGGCGCCGACCCACGCATACCCCTGACGCAGGAGCATCTCCCGGTTGTAGTGCCACTCGAAGTCGATGTCGTGGCCGGCCGTCGGATTCAACAATTCCAACAGCACGACGCCGTTGAAGTGCCCGCGCCTCGGCCGCCTCACCAGGATGCGGCTCTCGTAGGGAACGTCGGCGGTCTGCACCCGCACCTTACCCAGTGGGCCGTATTCGTAGACATTGGTGGAACCACGAACGATGAACTCTTCTTCGGTGAACCCGTAGGCGCCCAAATCGACCGGCGCGGCGAAAAAAGGCTGAGAGCTTGGGGTCGTCGGGATCCGCTCACTCTCGATCCCCAACAGGCCGGTGGACCAGGTCCACGCTGCGATCACCAGAAGCACTGTTCCCAGACTGTTTTTGCGATGCATGACTCATCCTTTCGCGAAGGGTTGAAGGTTTCTCGGAGGGCACCGAAGCCGGCGCATGGACTTCGGTGCGGACTCCCGGTCATGCCAATTTGTACGCACAGAGAGTTCAATGGTTTCGCCAATAGGCGAATCAAATTTTTCTAGACGACTCCCGCTATTTGTGTCTCAGCGCGCCCGTCATGCTACGCTGGTGGACATGCAAACCTCTCATTCACAGCATTTGGACTCGCTATTCCAAGCCCTTTCGGATCCGACACGTCGGGGAATACTTCGCGAACTGGCGAAAGGAGAGGCAACAGTGGGCCAGCTCTCGCTGCCTTTTTCCCTCGCTCCGTCGACCATGACCAAGCATCTGACGGTGTTGGAGCGTGCCGGGCTGGTGGAGCGCACCCGCGACGGCCGCCACCGCCGCAACCGGCTCACTCCGCGTCCGCTATGGGAGGGGCTCGGCTGGCTGGAAGAGATGCGCCATCTGTGGTCTGAGCAACTGGACGCCCTGGAAGCGCTGCTCGATCGGGAGAGGCGCGGAGGAACGGAGAATTGACCGCTCTCCGCCCGCCCGGCCTCGCCCTCGAACTCGATCGCTGGTTCGCGGCACCGATCGAACGCGTGTTCGAGGCCTTTACGGACCCGGCCCTGCTCCAGCAATGGTGGGGGCCGAACGGTTTTGTGATCGAAGAACTGACCTTCCCGGCGAGGGTGGGGGAGAGCTACCGGGTGGCCCTGAGGGCGCCGGACGGCTCGCGCTACGCGCACGTCGGTCGCTTCCGGGAGGTCTCACCGCCGACCCGCTTGTCCTATAGCTGGGAGTGGGTCGAGGGTCCTCTCCAGCGGGGGGAGACGATGGTCGAACTCACCTTCGAACGGGAGGGCGACGGTACGCGGGTGGTGCTCAGACACAGCCACTTCGGCGATTCCGCCTCGCGCGACGCTCACCGGGGATGGCCGGATTCCTTCGATCGTTTGGTTCTGTGGCTGGCGGATCGAGATCCTCAATACCCCTCAGGGCAGGTCCAGCACTAGGCGAAAGGCCTCCCCGTCGGCGGCGCGAAAAGTCGAGAAACAGCGCCGATCGAGAGTCAGGAGAACTGTCAACTACGTAGTAATGCAGGCAATGTAGCGCGGCGTATGACAGCTGGTCAACGACAGAGCTAGAAGCCCGGAACCTTCTGGTTCTTCGACGAGAGAAACATTTGGTCATCCTTGTCACGAAGCTTCCCGAACCCGAAGCCATTCGGGCCTCGGATTCGGGAAGGGAACTCCTCGACAGGACTAGGAGTCCGCGGGCCCCGGCTGCGTCGGCGGCGTGGGCACCGTGAAGCAGGCCGAGAATTCCGACGTGGACTCCAACCGGGTCGCGGTGGCGGTGACCGCCTCACCGGGTTGGAAGAGGGTCAGCACCTCGACGGTCCAGTCGCCATTAGGCTGGGTGGTCAAGGTGAAGGGCTTGTAGTGCCGCTCCCCCTCGCCATGGCCCGACGGATCGCAGGCGGTGTTGGCGTAGACGTCGATCAGGAAGGACTGATCGAAGCCAAAGCCGAGATCCAGCGTTCCCGTGATCACCGTCTTGGTGGCCTGTACATCGACATTCAGGATTACCGGGAAGTTCTGCAGGTTGTTCGGCCCGCTGTCGCCGTCGCCGGCGTCGTTTGGGGTCACGCCGTCGTTCGACAGGTCGATGCCGAGACCGCCGTTGTCGAAAATCCGGTTGGCGTAGATGTCGTTGCGGGTACCGCCAAGAACGGAGATGCCGTCGCGGCCGTTGTGGGCGATGAAGTTCGCCGTCATGTCGCGAATGATCACCCCGCGGGGCACGCCGTCGTTGATCACGTTTCGGCTCGCTCCGTTGACGATCACAATGCCGTGCCGATCGTTTCCGAGGGGTCCCTGGTTGTATACGGACAAGCCGATGGTGTTGCCGAAGATGAGGTTGCCGGAGGAGCCGGAGCCGGTCAGCCGCAGGCCGAAGCGGTTGCCCGACAGCACGTTGCCGCCGCCCGGCCGCAGGGCGCCGATGATGTTGTCCGCGGAGTTGCTGACCTGCACTCCGGCCAGGGTGTTGCCCCGATCCAGCAGTCCGCTTTGATCGGTGCCGATGCGGTTGCGCTCGATGATGTTGCCGCTACCCCCGCTCAGGTGGATGCCGTTGCCGTCGAAGCGGTTGATCACCAAGCCGCCGATCTCCGAGCCGCCGGCCGTCACCAGCAGTCCGTCAACGGACGCTCCGGCGCTGCTGCCGTCGATCTCGACCACCCCTTGCGGGGTCTGGGTGTTGCCGTCGATATGGATCGGATCGGTGACGGTCGGCAGCGGTGAGGCCGGCTGGAAGGTGTTGCCGCCGGGCAGGGCGAAGGTCAGGCGCTGCTGTCCGATGGAGGCGTTGGCCTGCTCGATGGCGGCGCGCAGGGTGCAAACGGAACCCGCCGTAGCACAAGCGTTGTCCTTCAAATTGGCGTCACCGGCGTCGCCGGTCGAGTCGATGACAAAGCCCGCCACGGTGATCGAGAAGGCTTCGCTGTCGTCGAACACCCCCGGGTCCGCCACGCTCGAAACCCGGACCACCGCCGTATCGGCGACGGGACCGGTGACCAGCCAACTCTGGACCCCGTCGTTGGGGGTGTTGGCAAACAGCGTCTGGAAGGCGCCGCCGTTGCGCGACAGGGCGATGCGCACATTGCCCGCCACGCCGTCCGTCGTCCAGCGAATGAAGCGGCCGTTGCCGATCGTCCAATGATCGCCGGACGCCGGCTCGGTGACCGTGACCGAGGCCGAGCAGTCGTTGTCCTGATTGGCCGGATCGCTCGCCGTTCCAACGGCGATCTCGTGCCGCGACAGAGCCGTGAAGATGGCCTCGGCATTGGGCGTGCCGTTCGACGGATCACCGTCGCAGTCGTCGTAGGCCCGGAAGCTGTGGTAGAGCGAACCGGCGATGGCGCCGCCCTCGCGGGTCGTCTGGGCGAAGCTACAGGTGAACATCGAACCCGCCGTCGGGCGGGTGGAGTAGAAGAGGTCTTCCAGCCGGTCGAAAGCGACCGACTGAGGATCTCCGGCCAGGATGAACTCCTGGATCAAGTCCCACACCGACTCCACCGCCGGCGGCATCTCGCAGTGCGGCAGCTTGCCGCAAGGGCCGATCCAGCCGCCACCCCAGTTCTGACAGGCCAGGTTGGTCTCGGGGGTGTGCGGCACCGGCGGCTGGTGAAGCTGCCAGTCGGCCTCCCGGAAACCGTCGCAACCGGCGCTGCAGGTGTAGTTCATGAAGGCGCCGCAGCCGTCGGCGAAGGCGGCACCGCGGCCGTTGCAGGCGTCCTCCGTGTGCAGGAAGGCCACGATATCCGCGTAGCCTTCACCGGAGCCGCCGTCGGTCCCCGGGTGAGAACCGTCCGTGAAATCGATGGCGTGTCCCACCTCGTGCAAGATGTGGGTGACGTTCTCGCCGGCGTTGTTGCAGCGCGGAACGTCCCGGCTCATCTCGATCTTGTGATCCGGCGCCTCGAAGTACTGGCCGAGGCACACGCCCTCGTCGCGGTTCACTTCGATCGTCAAGGGACCGGTGGCGCTCCCTGCCTGCCAGGTGAATCCGGGGATGAAGTCCTTGATCCGCTTGAGAATGTCGTTGGCCCAAAAGTAGCTCGTCCGGCTCGCCGAAGTGTTGCCGTCGGTCGGTCCGGCGGTGCTGTTGCAGTCGTTGCTGAACGGGTTGGCGGCGCCGCCGAAGTCGAGATCACCCACCGGGGTGCTGAAATCGATCGGGCCGCAGACGTCGTCCATCTCGATCTCCTTGCCCTGCATGAAGGAGCGATTGGCAACGGAGGACGTGAACTGCCCGTCCTCGTCCGCGAAGAGAACCGGGCTTCGGCGGTAGTCGACCAGCGGAAAGTCCATCGAGGTTTCCGTCGTCAGGCTGCCGTTGGGCCGCACCTTGCCCTTGGCCACGTTGTGGACGGCGGTGCCGCGGAAGGAGATCACCTGACCGGTGCGGGCATCCACCAAGCCCTCCCAAACTTCGCTGTCTCCAGGCACCTTGAAGGAGTGTTCGCGGACCAGCCGATATTCGATGCCACGGCCGAAGGTCCCCTCGTACACCGGGGCTCCTGCACCGACCTTGTTCTGCGGCGAGGTGGCGATCAGCTTGAGATCTCCTGGCTGGAGTTCGAGATCGGCCTTGCGGTCTCCTCCCAGGTAGCTGTGAAGGGCCTTGCGGGTGTCCGCCGAGGAGACCAGCAGCGCCGGGATATCGGCTCGCGGGACATCGAGGGCGCTGGTGATGTTCTTCATCTCCCAGTGCACCAGATTGCCGTGGTTGACGCGGAAGATCACCCGCGCGCCTTCTACCGGCAGGCCGTGGGGTGCCCAATCAAAGGCCAAGTGCCAGAGGCGATGACGGGTCGTGCCCTGGGAGTCCGTGAAGGGACCGACGCCCTGGGACGCCGCTTCGTCCAGCACCAGTTCCGTTGAGGTGATTCCCGCCAAGTCGGAATAGGAGTCGATCCAGGATCGGCCGAGGGCTTCCAGCGTCGCGAGGGTGTCGTGGCCCTCGACCTGCGCACCGGCCACCAGGTCATTGCCGGCGCCGGGGATCCAAGGCACCGACAGCTCGACGATCTCCGGCCGGCCGGTCCGTTCGTCGAAGAATGCACGCTCGGCACTCTCGCGGCTTAGGCCGACGGCTTCCTCGAATCGCTTCCACGCGTCAGCCTGGGGACCGTCTGGGATCTGGGTCGACCGCATCGGTACCGCCAACCGGTGACCAAGTTGCTCACCGGTGGCACGGGCCGCCAGATCCGACTCCGCCCCCGGCGGAGAAGGTACGGCGGCATTGGCCGCGCCACCGCTGAGCAAGAGGAGGATCAGCAGTACGGGATAAGTTCGATGGAGAAAGGGGGATTGAGGAGAAAACGAGGAGCGGAAACTCATGAAGATCTCCTTTTTGCTTTCGGTGGTCGCCCCGAGGCCCGCTCGGGGCGACCGATGTCCATTCCGGGCCGGAATACCGATTTCATCTTTTCCGGCCGGCAGATGAGTACGTACATAAGATACGAAGAGCGCAGCGAAAAGGTTTACTCGCGGTGAGGCTTGAGTGAAAGGTAAAGAATTTGCGGCTCAATGGCTCCCAAGCCGGGCGGCCTCACCTCCCATTCGCCGGTCTTCGCCGAGCGGTGGCGGGTGGCCTTCGGCGGGTGTTCTTCGGTAGCGGATCGTGGCGCTGAGCGATATGCTCTCGCCGACCTGTCTGCAGATTCCTGTTCCTTTTCGCCAGCCGAAGATCCAACTCCGGGAGCCGTACCGCCATGCCGAAGAACCTCGCCATCCCCACTCTGCCCACCGCCGATATCGAATTGCCGGACGAGGTGGCGAGGCTCTACGACCTGGCCTACAACCTGTGGTGGACCTGGAGCCCGGAGGCGGACAATTTGTTCTCCCGCATCGATCGCTGGGCCTGGGAGCAGTACCGCAATCCGGTGCAGATGCTGATCAACGTCAAGCCCTCGGACTGGCAAGCGCTGCTCGACAGCGACTCCTTCATGAGCGACTTCCGAGACACCCTAGAGGCCTTTGATCGCTACCGCGAAGGGAACACCTGGTTCGAGCGCCAGGGTGGGGCGCCGGAGGGACGGACGGTGGCCTATTTCTCGATGGAGTACGGCCTGCACCAGAGCCTGGCGATCTATTCCGGCGGCTTGGGGGTGCTGTCCGGCGACCACACCAAGAGCGCCAGCGATCTCGGCCTGCCGCTGGTGGCGGTGGGTTTGCTCTACCGCTGCGGTTATTTCCGCCAGACGATCGATCCGGAGGGTCGCCAGCAGCACTTCTACCCGGAGTACGACTTCACCCGCCTGCCGCTGCGGCCGGCGATCGGCCAAACTCGCCGGGAAGTGCAGGTCAAGGTGCCCCTGGCGGACCGTGAAGTGACGGTGCAGGTGTGGGTGGCGCAGGTCGGCCGGGTGCCCTTGGTCCTGCTCGATACGGACGTGCCGGACAACCCTTCCGCCCTCCGGCCGATCACCAACAATCTCTACGTGCGCGGCCGCGAGATGCGCCTGGCGCAGGAGGTGATCCTCGGCATCGGCGGCGCCCGGGCGCTGGCCGCCCTCGGCATCGAGGCGACGATATGGCATATCAACGAAGGACACTGCGCTCTGCTGCAACTCGAGCGATTGCGCCAGGTGGAGAAGTCCGGGGTGGGCAACCTCTCCGATGCCCTGCGGCAGATCGCCGCGCAGACGGTGTTTACCACCCACACGCCGGTGCCGGCGGGCAACGAAACCTTCGACCGCCACCTGGCGCAGCGCTACCTGGTGCCGTTCTCCGGTACCTTCGGGATGAGCACCGAAGATCTTCTCGACCTCGGCGCGAGCGGCCGAGCCGGCGACGATGCCTTCAATTTGACCGCCCTCGGACTGCGCTCGAGCGCCTTTTCGAACGCCGTCAGCCGCCTCAACGCCGAGGTGACCAATGACATGTGGCGCCATCTCACCCGGGTGCCGGACGGCGAAGAGGTGCATATCCAGCCGATCACCAACGGCGTCCACGCCTCCACCTGGATCGGCCGCGAGATGAAGACGCTTTTCGAACGGCGCCTGGGCTCCGAATGGCGAGAGGATTTGTTGATCGATCCGCAAGGCGCCAGCGCCCGGCTACGGGAACTGACGGACCGCGAGCTGTGGAGTGCCCGGCAGGCCCAAAAGGAGCGCCTGGTGCGCTTTTCCCGCTCCCGCTGGCGCGACCAGTTCGCCCGCCACGGGCGCTCGCCGCAAGAGTTGGAAGCGGTCTCGGAACTGCTCGATCCGACGGCCCTGCTGATCGGCTTCGCGCGGCGTTTCGCCACCTACAAGCGAGCGCGGCTGGTGTTTCGCGACCTCGACCGGCTGAAGCAAATCCTGTGGCACCGCGAGCAGCCCACCATGCTGCTGTTTGCCGGCAAGGCCCATCCGGCAGATATTCCGGGGCAGGACTTGATTCGGCAGATCTTCGAGCTGAGCCAATCACCGGACTTCCAGGGTCGAGTCTTCTTCATGGAGGACTACGACATGCGCATCGGCCAGATGATGGTGCAGGGCGTGGATGTGTGGCTCAACACCCCGCGCCGCCCGATGGAGGCGAGCGGCACCAGCGGCCAGAAGGCAGCGATGAACGGCGTGCCGAACCTGTCGATCCTCGACGGCTGGTGGCCGGAGGGCTTCGACGGCACCAACGGCTGGGCGATCGGCAGCGCCGAGCCGCGCTCCGGCAGCGAGGAAGACCTCGACCGCCTGGACGCGGAGTCCCTCTACGACACCCTCGAACAAGTGGCCGAGGAGTACTATGACCGGCCGGCAGACGGCCCCTCGGAGCGCTGGTCGGAGCGGGTGCGCAGCTCCATCGCCACCGTTACGCCGCGTTTCTCGAGCGGCCGCATGGTCAGCGACTACGCCCGCGACGCCTACCTGCCGGCGCTCCAGCGCGGTTAGCCGCCGAATGCCGCAAGACGGCCAGCACTTTCCGTCAGTGCCCGCAGCCGCGGCCCGGATGCTTCGCGCCAGGGATAGAGTCCGGCGAGGCGCCAGCTCCAGTTTCCTGAACCTTTGCCTGGAGTGTTGATTCGAGCCTCGGAGCCCAGTTCTAGAAGGTCCTGGAATGGAGCGATGGCGAGGCGGGCGGGAGAGGCGTAGATCGCCCGCAGCATCGCCCAGGCGATCGGCTCACCGCCTTCGGTCCGGAGGTAGGTCTGCACGGTTCGTTGTCGCTCCGCCGGCAGGGAGGCGAACCATCCCTCCGACGTGTCGTTGTCGTGGGTTCCCGTGTAGGCGACGGACCGTTTCGGCGCGGCGTGGGGTAGGTGTACGCTTTCAGGCTCGTCGAAGGCGAACTGGAGTACGCGCATACCGGGTAGGCCGAGGCTATCGCGGAGTTCTTCGACCTCCGGCGTGATCACCCCGAGATCCTCGGCGACCAAGGGCAGGTGTCCGAGATCGGCGGCCAGCGCCTCGAACAATGCCCGCCCAGGTCCCGGCCGCCATTCCCCCTCCGCCGCGCTGTCGGCATCCGCTGGCACCGCCCAGTAGGCCTCGAAGCCGCGAAAATGGTCGAGGCGCAGGAGGTCGACGCGCCGTAGGGCGCCTTCGACCCGCTCGGTCCACCAGCGATAGCCTTCCTCGGCCAGTCGCTCCCAGCGGTAGATCGGACTACCCCAGAGCTGACCGTCATCTGAAAAGTCGTCCGGCGGGACGCCGGAGATGGCCCTGGGACGGCCCTTCTCGTCGAGGTCGAACAACCGTGGGTTCGCCCAGACCTCCACGCTGTCGAGGGCCGGGTAGATCGGCAGGTCGCCGAACAGAGTGATGCCGAGGCTTTTGGCTACTCGGCGTAGGCGGTTCCACTGCAGAGCGAAGAAACCTTGGCAGGTGCGGTGGAATGAAATCTCCTCGGCAAGACGCTGCCGGGCATCGGCGAGGGCTGTGGGATCCCGATCTCGAAGAGCGCCGTCCCATTCGAGCCAGGACCGGCCGCCCAGGCTGTCTTTCAGGGCCGCGAACAGACACCATTCTTCCAGCCACGGCCCCTGCTCTTCCATCGCTCGCTCCACCCGGAGCCGGCGGGAATCTTGCCGGTCCAGCTTCAGCCAACGGCCGTGGGCCTGCCGCAGGAGTCGGTCCTTGAGGGCGCCCGCCCTGGCGTAATCCACCGCCCCGTGGAAGTGACACGCCGTAACTTCCTCAGGCTCCAGCAGATCATTCCACTCGAGCCAGTCCGGGGAGATCAAGAGCGGATTCCCGGCGAGGCCTGAGAGGGCGCCGTAGGGGGAATTGCCAAGGCCTGTGGGGCCGAGGGGGAGCAACTGCCACACGCTCTGGCCAGCGTCTCGGAGCCAAAAGAGAAACCTCAGCGCGCTGGGACCGAGATCGCCGATGCCGAAGGGACCGGGCAGAGACGTGGGGTGGAGCAGAATGCCGGCACGCCGGGAGCTCAGGACAGAGTGCCTCCGAAGGGTCATCTCGGAGGCACTCTGTCACAGGAATCGCTAACCGGTGCTGGCGGACCAGGCGGCGGTGGTGCCGGACTCGAAACCGTCTTCGAAGATCGTCTCTCCCACCTGCAGATCCGGTCCCTGCACTACGCCGAGGGGCGAGTAGCCGGAGTAGCCGGGGAAGATCTGGCCGATGCTCGGATTGCACATGCGGCGGATGAGAATTTCCGACAGCACCCTGCGGTAGTCGGTTGTGACGGCGAGATCCGTACCGTCCACTAGCTGGCCCGGCGCCAGGCCCGGCCAGTTGCCGTGCAGACCGCCGTTGACGTTGCCGCCCAACACCAGCATCAAATTACCGTAGCCGTGTTCGGTGCCGTCGTCGGCGTTCTCCAGCAGCTCGCGACCGAACTCACTCTGCACCACCACGGTCAATCGCTGGGTGTAGTGATCGGCGCCGGCGCCGTCCAAATCCGTGTAGAAAGCCGCTAGACCGCTCGACAGGACGGTGAAGAGATCCGCCAGATAGCCGGTCGAGCCCTCACCCTGGCCATCGTGCGTATCCCATCCGCCGAAGTCGACGGTGGCCACCTGCAGGCCAAGGTCCAGTTTGACCATCTGCGCCAGCACCCGTAGCTGGTCACCGAAATCGCCGTCCGGATAAACGGCACCGTTTGCCGGGGTGTACTCGTCGCCGGCGTTGAGGCTGATGATGTCCACCGCGTCCAGCGCTTGGAGACCGGCGTCGTGAAGCCAGGTGCCCCCTTCCTGGTAGATCGCCCGCAGGGCGGTACGCTGAGCATTGCGCCACTGCCAGGGGCCGTTGTCTACGTTGAAGTTGTCCGGGTTGGCGACGTTCACCGTGTCGAGGCTGGCGAGGAGCGAAGCCGGCTGGAGATCGCCGATCGCCAGCGACGGCATCACCGGGTCCGCCGGCAGGTTGCCGGCGGACGTGAGATGGCGGGTCAGCCAACCGGTGGAGATGGTGGTGGATCCCGGGGTACCCAACTCGACGAACTGCATGGCGTCGAAGTGGGATTTGTTGACCACGTCCGCCATGCCGATCGCCTGCACGATTGCCAGGCGGTTGTCCTGGTAGAGATCGAAGAGGGGAGCGGCGGCCGGGTGGAGGCCGAACTGTCCGTTGAGATCGAGCGCCGCGCCGGGGCCGGTGGTGGGGATCTGCAGTCCCGGCCGGGCGGCCTGGTAGTGGCCTCGATCGGCACCGCTGATGGGCGGTACCAGGGATAAGCCGTCCACCCCGCCGCGCAGGAAGACGACCACCAGAATCTCTTGATTAAGCCCCGGATCCCCGAAGGCTACGGTATTGAACCGGGAGCCGGCCAAGCCGGCGATGCCCGCCGAACATCCCACCAGAAAGCCGCGCCGCGTGATGTCATGGCACATGATTCAAACTCCTCAGCGCCAGAGAAAGGAAGGCGATTGCAGGATCAGCGCGATCAGGGCGCGCAGGCGAATCTGAGTACCCTCGTCCGTGTCGAGGGGGAGGTCGAAGGACGGGTTGTGGCCCTGGGCCATGAACTCGACCAGCTTGGTGTGTTCCGAAGGGGGCGTCGGCCGGCCGAGCATGCGCTCCGTCCAGAAGGTGACGATGGCTTCCGCCGAGCGCACGTCCGGAGGCATCTGGCTCAGGAACTCGAAATATTCATTCTCGCCGTCGTTGACCTGGATCAGCATGTTGGCGAGGCGCCAGCTCATCACCCGCGGAGCGGTGGTGTTCCAGGCGCTCTTGAAGTCCGGATAGCCGTTCGGCGGATGCCAGCCGAAGAGCGGCTGGCCGGTTTGGTAGTACTCCCAGTAGAACCAGTTGGTGGCGTCGTCACCGCGCAGAAAGGGAATGTCGCCGGTGGTCGCCCGGAAAGCGCCGACGGCGATCTCGAAGGGGCGCTTGACCTTGTCGCCCCAGGTCTGAAGGAACTCCGGCGACAGCACGATGGTGCGGATCACCTGGGCGAGCTGATCCGGTGCACTGATCTGCGCCGCGAACACCGCCGCCGCCGCATCCACCACCGACGCCGGCGGGACATCCCCGAGCAGCCGCCGAGCGATCTTGCCGGCTACATGGCGGGCGGTGCCCGGATGACCGGCGATCAGATCGAACAGATCGTGACCGTCCTTCATCGGCGCCTGATTCCCCGGCAAGTCGATCCCGAGAAGGTGTTTCGGGTCGTGGTCGTGCCAGGGGTCGTAGTACAGGAACTCGCCGCTATTGCCGATCTCCGGGTCCCAACTCCGGTCACTCACCGTCCAGCCGGTCAAACAACGGGCGGCGGCGACGACGTCGTCCTCGACGAAGCCGCGGGGGCGGTTCTGTGCGTCTCGCGGCACCGCTCCCTGGGGGATGTTGCCGAAGTAGTGCTCCGCCCCCAGGCCGTGCAGCTCCAGCAGCTCGCGGGCGTAGTTCTCGTTGGCGTCCTCGAAGGAGTTCTCGGCATTGTCCAAGTAATGGAGCATCGCCGGAGTGCGCGCCACCGCCTCGATCATCTGGCGGAAGTTGCCGAAGGCGTGGGCGCGGATGGCGTCCCGGTCGCTGTGCACCCACATCGGGGCGAAGGGCCATTCATGAGCGTAGACATTGAAGTGGTTGTGCCAGAAATCGACCATCACCTCGAATAGCTGCCGGCGGCTGTAGATGGCACGCAGGAAGGTCACCAGTTCCGTTTCGCGCAGCGGCCGGATCACCTCGTCCCAAGGGATGTCCTGGGCGATGGCGTGCTCCGTCCAAAGCTGGGTGACGGTCTTGCCGAGGGTGGTGAAGCCCGAGGCCGCGATGCGGTTGTCGATGTGGCTGTCGTCGAGGCTCGCCGGATCGAGCTGTTGGTCGACCCAGGCCTGAAGGCGGGCGGGGTCGGTCCCGGCGAGGGCGTTGAAGGCATCGATCTCGCCGGGCCGCGGGCCGAAAGCAAGGCGCGAGTAGGCGATCACCCCGGCCGACGGCGGCGACGGCACCGTCGCCGGCTGGCCGGCGGGGGTGAAGAAGTCGCGACCCAGCCGGCGACGCAAAGGACTGACCGGGCGGCCGGTGCGTTCGCGCGATGCGAGGGGCGCCGCCACCGCCGCGAGGCGCGCGCGCCTTTCGCCCTCGCGTCTCAGATTTTCTACGGAGGTAGAGAAGAACCGGTACGACATGGCAGACCTCCTTCAATCGAAAAATTCATCCTACAAACGGGTACCGCATCACCGGATAGCCACTCCATTGTCTTCCATGCAGATCCGTCTATGCAAGGGTTGGGCGTCGCTTCTCCCCGAAGGTCGGTGCGTGGCGGACCGATGGCCCGTGCTAATCTTCGACTCAAATGGGCGTGGCAGCAAGTACCGACGCACCGGTCCGGTGGGCTCCTTCCCCGGACACCGGGAAGCTCACCATGGAAGATTTTCCGCCGTGGGAATTCCTCGTCATGAAGGGTGGCCGGGAGGGCGACTCGTGGATTCAGGCCTACCTCGAGAGCGATGCGGCGAAAGCGCGCGCGGCGGTCGACGAGGCGGTTCAGTTGCTGCACGGCCGTCGCCTGGCGGAAGCCGGTGAGGCGCTCTCCCGGGCGCGAGAAGGCATGGCTACTTTCGAGCAGGAGCGACCCGACTGGGCGGGAGTAGTGGGCCGCTGGTACTTCACCGCTGCGGCCTACGAATCGTTTCTCAGGGGGCAACATCAAGCGGCCTGGAACGATGTTTCGAGGGCGCGGGACTGCCTGCGCGAGGTCGTCGGATTTCTCCCCTTCCTTTTGCCCTTGGCCCATCATGGGGTGGAGTTCTTTTTCCTGGAGGCGCGGATCGCCCGGGCGCAGCGCCGTTGGGAGGTCGTCAAGAGCTTCTACCGGACGATCTGCGCCCTCGCCGCCGGCCGAGATCCGTTGCTCATCGACCGTCGCGGCAAGCCCATCTACTACTCCACGCTGGATTCCTATGTGCTTTCTCTGCCGAGCCTGACGATTCCGGAGCGCCGGTCACTGGAACACATCCTCAAGCATGGGCTGCGGGCGGAATATCTCTGCGGCAAGGCTCGTCAGCTCTATGAGCTGGACGACATCTTGATCCCTTACCCCTGAGCCGACGTTCCCTGCGTTGAGCTCCATAGAAGCGGGACCCCACCTCGCCGGGAATGTCTATCGCTGGCACCTGCCGGAGCAGACGGCTCTGCTGGTGAACGGCCTTGTACCGGCAATCCGCGACCTGCGCCGGACCGGATCCATCAGCCACTTCTGGTTCGACCGGTTCGATGCCCGAGGCCCCCATCTGTTTCTCCTCCTGACCGTCTCTCCGGGGCGTCTTGGGGAGGTGAGGCGGGCTCTCGGCGAAGCGATCCGTCACCACCTGTCCGAGCATCCCGCCAGCGGCGAGATCGGCGAGGACGAACTGGCCCTTCGGCACCGCCAATGCCTCGGCAAATCCCTTTGTGTGACCGATGCCGAGGAGGGCTTCGCCGAACGCGATTCCGTTCGGTGGTGTGCGCAGCCAGCGGACGGTTACCCGCTCCGCCTGCTGCGGGCGACCTCGAGGCCGGACGAAGCCTGGCGGATCTTCGACCGCCTCGCGGACGACGTTCTGCGAACCCTAGGAGAGGGTACATCTGCGATGGCGGCGGCGGTCGCCTGGCTGTCGCGGCTGGAGGCCGTACTCGGACGGGCCTGGAGCCATCCCTCGGTCTACTGGCGCCACCATGCCGCGTCGATTATCCGCCGGATGCAGACCGAAGACGACATGGCGGCCCGCCTAGCCGAAGTCCTCGGACCGGCAAACCTGGACCTCCTATCTCGCGCCTGGGAGAGCGAGTCCTCAAGCGAGGGCCCGACGGCGGCGGCCCTGGAGCGCCTGCTGGCGATCATTCCGCCGGGCGAGCATCGTCCTTCGGAAACCTCGCCCTACACCGGTGCCGCCCTGCTGCGAGAAGTGGTCCACGTCACCCTCAAGCAGCTCGCCCTGCCGATCCATCGCCAGCGCCCGCTCATCCTCTACGGCTGGAAGCGAGCCCTCGACGTTGCCGCCGGCTGACCGGATTCCTTCGGGTTAGCTCGAGCCGCCGGTCTTAGGGTACCGGGCAGAAAGCTATAACCGAATACGGTAGGCCGCTCACCCGAGTGCAACGAGTTCCGGACGCAGCCGGTACTCGCCATAGAGGACGACGTTCTCCCAGCTGATCGGGCTGACATGCACGAGGAGGTCAGTGGGCACGTCGTCCGCGGCTTCCGCGGTCACGCGCTCGATTTCGCGGATCTGCCAGTAGATGATCGCAGCAAGAATCAGGAGGAGGCAGCTGGCGGTTGACATCTGCCGCCGGAAGTCGCGCCAATCCGCCTTGCCGAGCTTCCCGTAGAACACGCTTCTTGCCAAGGCGTGTAGCTCTTCGGACTTCAGAAGGCCGCGGCGAACCCGACGCCGCAGGTCCGGCTGGCTCAGGTAGTCGAGGAGGAAGACTGTCTTGAGGGCTCGGCCGAGCTCTCGGATCGCTCGGTAGAGACGGTTCCTGGGCCCGAAGCCGACGATGCGCTTCATGGAGACAGAGGCAGTCGCGTGGCCGGTCGCCATCGAGCAGAAGAACTGCCCCATACGATCCCACTGCTCGGCGATCCAGTCTAACCGGAGGAGTCGGTCCCGCGGCCGCAGCATCTCGGCGAGTGCCCCGTAATCCCGCTGCCTGTCTGCGTGGTAGAGACTCTGCCGTCGCAGTCCCCGGATCCGGGACGCAAAGCGCAGGCCCAGCATCGCGAATCCGGCAAAGTTGGCTTCCGTGAGGCCGTGGGTGTCGACGTAGTGCTCGTCGATCTCGAGATCGGCTTCGTAGTAGCGCAGGCCGTCGAGGACGTAGGCGGCGTCTCTCTCGGAACACTCGATCGGAAAGGAGAAGAAGGGGGCGTAGTGGTCGGCGATGAAGGAGTAGAACTCCAGGGCATAGTCCCCCATCCGGTGACTGTAGGTGCGCCGCGCGGACCGCCGAGGGAAGAGGAACCGCTGACCGTCACTCGACGCCGTCTTGGCTTCGCCCCAAACGTTCGACGTCGAGAGCCCTCCGATCGCGTTTACGATCTGCGCCAAGGCTGCGCGCAGTGCCTCTTCAGGGAGATTCCAGTCAGCCACCCGCTTGATCCGCGCGTAGCTCACGCCTGGCGTGAGCCGGGCCATCGTCTCGGGACCAAGGTTGCAGCCGTAGGCCATCACTGCAGCAACAGCCTGGCAGACGCTCTCTTGCGAACGTTGCCTTGGATCTCGCGAGAGGAACCGCGAGAAACGGACCTCATTGTCGACCGCGATGAGCAGGTCTGGCAACCGGATCCGCCGCATGTGTTCCTCGAGGAAACCGTTCAAACGAGCGAGCCTCTCCTCCGCAATGGCATCCATCTGCTCCGCCGGATCGGATCCGAGTTTCCAGCCCGCCTCCGCGTTGACCTCGACGAAGGCGTTGCGAGGGAGCGTGTCCAGGAATCGATCGTAGGACTGCCCGACCAGGCCGGACACGTGCCCGGCTGCGGCCTGACCGAGCGCAGGCAAGCCGGCCTTCTCGAATAAGCTGGACCGCTCGATCTCCCATGCGCTCGGAGGCATGAAGAGATCCTCGAGGCGACCGAAGCGCTTGCTGCCTCGGACGGCGATGTTCCCGCTGCGGACCTCGTCTCGAATCGCGGTCAGGACCGCACACTCGTAGGCTGCCCGATCGATCGAGCCATCGACCTCGAGGAATGGGCGTACGCTCTTCGGGACGAAGCCTGGCGGCGCTCCTTCCGGCACCGAGCGTTTCCGTTCAGCGTTGAGTCGGCGGAGCAGATCCACGGAAGCGACCAACTGGCGGGTTTCGCTGGCATCCGTGGTCGCCTCAGGCTCCAGGTGAAGGCGCTCGAGCACCTGGCGCGAGAACCGCCGGAAGTAGGCGTAGCGCGCGGCCACCTTCGGGAAGAGGTCGCTCTTCTCGCTCAGCCATCTGCGCGTCTCTTTGACCTGGGACTCGAAAACCTCGCGCAGTACGCGAGAGAACACTGCCCCGCGGAGATCCCGATCCGGTAGCTCGGGATCGAGTAGGATCTCTCCCACCGCCGCCAACGTCGACAGCTTCGCCACTAGCGATCTCCGATTCCGGGAGTACTCCTTGTCGAGCCGGTTCTTCGTACCACGGTAGGTCTGAGTCATCACCTTCGCGTGGAGATCAACGACCTGATCGATCGTGTCTCCGTGGACCTCCTGCAGGAAGCACAGCATCGCGGCATAGCGATGCCCGGGCACGAGCTCGCGGAGGCGATGAGCGCTTGACTGGCGGACGCGATGGGACAGGGACTTGCGCAGTGCGCCGCGAACCCAAGAGAGATCGACGTCCATGGCCCCTGTTGCGAGGATCGCATCGAGCTTGTCCCTCTCTGCCAGGATCGCTCGAGGAGATGCCGAGCCGGGTGGTTCCTTGATCGACTGAAGCGCGGAGGTTTCGGATTCATCCCGCTCCGCGATGAGAAGCCCGTCGATGGCGTCCTTGACCGCCTGGGGTATCGTGGACTCCACCTTCTCGAAAAGACTCTTGCGGAAGGCCCGTCCCTCCTCGCCGACGACGCGGCACAGGGTGGATTCCGCCGGTAAGAGGAGCCCCTGCCGGCGCAGGTGTCCTTCTGCCGCCGCAAGAAGTCCAGAGACCTGCTCGAGGTGCTCGACCTCCTTGCGGATGAACAGACGCAGCTCTCGGCGGTCTCGGGATTCGAATGGGCGAAGGCCGAGGTAACGACTCGTCCGCTCGGCATGTTCCGAAATCGTCGGATGTCGCAGTGCGTACCGCGCGATCAGGTCGGCCGCATCGGGTGCACGTTCAGCTGGTCCGCGACGTGAGCCAGAAGGTCTTCGTCGACCTCGAACGGCTTCTGGCGCGGCAACCTTCCTCACGGGTCAAGCGATCAACGCTGCCTTTGCGTCGACGCGGCGGCTTCAGGCCGACCAGGCGTCGCGCCTCGGCGACCAGATGCTTCGCCTGGTCATAGGAGTAGCCTCCGTCCCGAAGGATCTTGGCGAGTCGCTGGGCATCTCGGTTGCGGGGTGTCGATTTCGCTTTTGCGATCGTACCGCGCAATCATACCCCGTCACGGACTCTCTGGACTGGTGCAGAGCCTCGGAGAGCGGCCTCGACTTCGCTCTCTCTACGGTCTGCGAAATCGTATTAGCTCCCGAGAAGGTCTTCTAAGGACTCGAATCGCGACTCGTCGATGCTGAGAATCTCCTCAGACTTGAGGTGCTGCATCCAGGCGATCCGCCGCTCCCGGTTCTGGGCGTTCGCTTCCTCCAGCAGCTTTGCGCCGTCCATCAAGTCCTGCTGAAACGCCGCTATGTCGAAGGAGGTCCCCTGGTTCAGGGCCTGAAGGCCGTAGGCAGCTCCGAACACTAGCGCTAGGGCACCAGAGCCCAGGTCCTGGCGCTCCGGAACCAGTTTGGCAGCAGAGACCCCAAAAAGGTCCACGAAGAACCGCCCCAGCTTCCGGTAGACCGCACTTTCCGCGGCTCGGCCCCACTCCCAGAAGACGAGCGTGGCAACCTTGAGGTTACCGGATTCGTGTTGGCCGTTGAAGCCTATGAAACTGTCATCAAAGCTGTTGTTTCCGCCATTGTGCTGCTCCACACTTCGGATTGCATCGAACGAGACCCGATACGGCTTTAATGGATTCCCGTAGGACTGCTTCGATTTCTTGCATCCAGTGCCCATCAAATTTTGCCGAAAGCTCGTTTCGATTGGCCGCTGCTCTTGGATGCTCACTGTCCGCTGTCGACTGTCAACGACCAATCGGTAGTGGAAGTCTCTGGAGTGCGCCCAAAAGCCTAGGCTACCCTTCGCCGACAAGATGGCCTCGCCCAGTCTCCGCACAGGCTCGTAGTCGTCCGTGACGAAGAGCGAAGACAAGAAGATAAGGTCTAGCACTCGGCCGTCTAGGGGTGCGAGCTGTGCCACATCGTCAACAACTCTGACGAAGTCTTCGAGGGTGTAGTTAGGTATTGACTTGGTGCAGTAGCCCCAGTGGGCAGACGACTCTGGCGAATCTACAAAAAAGCGAATCTCGCTGTCCCACAACTCTTCAAAACGCTGGGCCTTCTCCCGAGTCCGCGATGTGAGGTCGTCTAGAAGCTTCTTCTGCGAGTAGCTCGAAACCTCAGCGCCTGAGATGGCCCCAAGCGCCTCGGAAAAGCGCCCAGAAAGGGCCAGAATCTGCGACTCTAGGAGTTTCTTTTCCAGCTGCGTAAAATGGGATTCACGGATCACGTCTATTGCCGAGTCGGTCTGGAAGTGCGCAAGAGCGGCGATGATCTTGGCCTCGTCCAGCTCCCTAGCCTCAAACCGCTCAAGGATTCTCTCTGCACTTTGCTTGAAGCGCTCATGCGCACGGTCGTTGGGCAGGTCATCCAGTAGCGTCCGAGCGAAATGAGCATCCCCAAGCTTGAGCAGCGCAGCGAGCATCAGCTTGCGGGCACGCAGATCCTCCGGGGCCTCTTTGAGGCGATTCTCGGCAAACTCGATCGCACCACTGTAGTCGCCACCTTGGTATCGAGCCTCAATTGGATCCTCCGCGAGCGCCGACGTCGCGGAGAAAGCGAGCAGAAGCGCCGCAAGAGCGAGATCCAGGACTGGCCGAAGGTTCGATTGTCTCGTAATGGTATACATGCGCGCTCCTCCAGTGTTGTTTCTACCTGGCTGTATGGGAACGGGTAGGCGGCGAGACCGGGGACGCATCAAGACAAGCTCGATGAACCGCATGGCCTCCTATCCGAGCGGTTCCGGAAGCTTGACTTGACAGGAAAGGACTTTCACTGCGATCCCCTCAAGGGCCGAGGATCGGCACGAAGAGTGGAGAGCTTGTATCGCCTCTTCAACCTCGCGGCGACTGTTCGCGAGCTGCTTCAGCTTGGCGTCACCCTTCCTTAGCTCGCCTTCGAGACGAAGCATGTTCCCGCGGACGATGTCCCTGAACTCGTTGATATCCTGCAGGTGCGAGTAGTTCTCAGCGGTGCTGATCACAAAGTCCAGTCGACCCTTGATGCCGGAGATGGTCGCGGCGATCTGTGATCCAGTGCAGGAGGCTGCCTCCAGCCATAGACTTGCGTGCTTGTTTAGGAAGTCGTACAGGCAGTTCCCGCCGGCGAGGCAGGAGGCCGGGGAGACAATCTCGGAGATCGTGGCGTTCGCCAAGCCGCCGACGCAGGTGCTGAGGCTCGAACCCATTAGGTACACCTCCAGGGTCTCGGCAACCTGCTTAAACGCGAGAGCGATATAGCCCACAGCTACCCATGTCTCTGTCTCTGAGAACTCCTCGCGATAGCGGCTGACCTCTGACAGGTAGGTGTCCAGAACGTCGTACTTGGTTGAGAGCCGAGTCCAGTTCTCTCGAAGCTGCCGGCTGGCTTCTTCGAGATTGCTGCATGGGGAGGACTCGGTCGCAGCATCGCGCCTGGCGTGCGCCAGTGGGATGGACAGCTCGGCGAACCCTTCGGTGGTTTCCAAGAACACCGGATCTCCGAAGGGCCGCTCTGTGAGGCCTGGGTTGGAAAGCTGAAAGGAGACGTTGGCACTCGGTTCATCAGAGCTGGCGCGAACGTCAAGGAAGACTTGTCCCGTGTTGTCAGTCTTGAGTCGCGCAGTGACCTGAGCCTTACAGCCGGTTTCGGGACCGGAGTTGGCCCCTGATTCGGTCTCTTCTCCTGGGTCGTTTTCCCAGTCCAGGAGGCCCTCTAGCAGCTCATCCAGGGCTGTGTCGAAAGCCTCACCCAGGTCCGCCCGCGGTAGATCGTCGGTTTGGGAGCGGCGGGGGCCCCAGCCTCGGGACCTCGGCTCCCTGCCAACCGGACGGACGGTCTCGCCGAAGAGAGTCTCTTGCGATGACCTCGAGCCGGGGGCGCCTGTGGCGCCTCCATGCGACCGCCGAGCGTGACAGGCGAGGACTTGGGCTGCGGCTCGGTTGAGTTTGAGACCGTCTCGCGTCAGGGAGGCGGCCTTCCTCCACTGCGCACCGTTACCTTGCGCGATCCCGGCTTCGTATTGGCGCAGCTTGCTCTCGTGCTCTCGAATCTGAGCCTGGACCAGCCGAAGAGCCCTTTGGTAGTCACCGCCTATCTGAGCCCAGTTCGGCGCCTGCCCTGCCTGGGCGCGGATCTCGGCGTTCTCGAGGCTCTGAATCACAGTCGCCGGTACGTTGGTCGGGCAACCGGCTTCCTGCGCTAGAGCTGGCGCCATCCCCGCGAGGCTTATGACAAGCAATACCGACAGCAGGGCGCTGCCACGCGGCGAAGCAGTTTCGACTGTGGCTCGTGAAGCGTTGGAGGTTTGCGGCATTCGACAGTCTACCGGGGCCTTGAGTACCGACATGTGACAATCCCGGCACGAATTTCCTAAGCAAGAGAATTCCCGCGAAATATAGCACTAACCACCCATGTCATCAGACTACTCCAACGCGATGTGTCGCATGATTCGAGCCAATTCAGCAACTTCGCCCGGCAAAGAAGGAGCCCGCCAGGGCCGGCAAGAAAGGGACCCTGGGCGCGTCGAAAAGACTCCAAGAACTTCCCGGACCGCTCGGGGGAGCGCCCTACCGTATACGGTTGCAGCTTTCTGCCCGCTACCCTGTCTTCACGGCGCCCTCAGCGGTTGCGACGGCACGGCCGGCGACCCGCAGCAGTCCCTCGGACACCAGGCGCCGGGCGAGGGAAACCTTCGCCTCTGCACTCAAGTCTTCGGAGAACTCCGCCACCCGTAGCCGCGGCCGATCGCGTATCCGTTCGAAGGCCTGTGCCACACCGGCGGGTCCCTGGAGCTTGATGGAACCGCACCGCAGTTCGACCTTGTCGCCCCGGTGGACAATCTCGCAGGGGGAGCCGGTCCGAGCTTCAAGGACGGTCTCTGCGGTGATCTCTTCGAGGTGCAGGAGGGTATGGAAATGGCCATCTCCGGGAAGCTTCTCGGTCCGCTGAGCAAAAGCCTGAGCCACGGTAGCGAAGGAAGTCCCCCGCCGCACCAGATCGACGGCGCTCTCGAAGGCTTCCTGCAGAGTGGCGTCGACGCCGGCCCATTCGAATCCCGGAGGCAGAGCCGCGGCGAGTTCCGGACGCTCCAGCGAAGCAGCCTCAATGGCCACCTTGAGGAAATCCACCCAGTAGATCGGCGTTGCGCACACGGTCAGGTGGAGCGACGGGCGATCCGCCGGGGCTACGGCGCGGTGGAGGAGGCCCCTCGGCATATAGAGCAGATCGCCGGGCTCGAGGGTCACCGGCGGCATGGCCTCGGGTTCCTTCGGCATGACCGGCCTTCTGTAGCCGAGTTCCGTCAGGTATTCGGTGGTCTCCACCGGCTCGTACATGGACTCGCCATACAAGTGCCATTCCTTGGCCCCTTCGAGCTGCAGGACGAAAACATCTTGAATGTCCGGGTGAATCGGTGCGCCCTGGCGGCCCGGGGGCGTCAGGTACACGTTGACCTTCACTCGCGCACTGAGTGACCGAGCGAGGTCCGCCGCCAGCTCACGCACCGGCATCCAGAGGTGATCGATCTGCTCGAAGAGAAGGGTCGAGCCGTTGCCTAGAGCGGAGTAGAGCTGTCGGACGTCGAGTCCCCTTGGCCGCAACTTTCGGGTGACCTTGCCGTCCCGGATGAGGGAGATGTTGCCCAGCCCTGTTTCCGCCGCCAGCGTCAGGTAGCGGTCGATGTCTCGAAGGCGAAACAGGTCGCCGTAGTGAGAGGAGTGATCACGCTGCAGCAGCAGGTGTTGCGACTGCCAATACTGGGCGACAAAAGTGCTGAGCCCGAGAGGAGAAAACAACCGTTCAGCCGTAAAGATGGTCTCTACCGACCCTGTCATGGTCCCCTCCGCTGTGCTCGAGAATCCACCGGCTGAAGTGTACTGGAGTCACCGGACGAGGCGAAGCGGTCGAGTCCTCCGTTGACGAGTTCAGCCAGCGAATCGGGAGCGCCCGCCGATGGCTGGCCGGAGGTCGGCGGCAGGGCAAGATCCTCCTCCAGCCACTGGCCCGCGGCGCACTCGAGAAGCCGCAACAGATAGACTTCGCGGAGGTTCGACAGGCCAAGGCGATTCGCCGTCATGTGGAGCTGGCTCATCAGGACCGTCGATGCCGAATCGCCGACCTCGCCCAACTGCCGGCGCAACAGCCGGAGTCCCGCCTGGAGACGGTCCACGGCGTCGGAAGCTGGGCCACGGAGCTGACCGTAAAGACCGCGAGAGAAGGCCCGGCCCGTCTGGGCGAACCGTTCGTCCGCCTGGTCGAGGGCCGCCGGAAAGCGCCGCCGTGCTCGCTCACCGAGGCTCTCCATCAAGCGGCTGAAGTCGAGCGTATCCTCGACGCTCGCCACCGCTTGAGCGGCGAGTACTTGGAGGGCGTATTTCGATTCCTTCGGGGAGAACTCCGCACTGGCCAAGGCGTCACAGACGGCTAGACTCGAGAGGCAAAAGACCTCCAGCGAGGCGGCGACGAGCGCCTCGCCACCGTAGCGGTCGGTCTCCGGTTCGAAAATCACCTGCCGCACGTAGTGGTCCGGATAGACCACGTCGTCCACTTCACTGGGATCGTGCGCAAGAATGCCTCGGTTGCGCTGCCGGATGGTGTCCGGCGACCAGCTCGAGGCGGAGGGGTGCCGCTCGAAGAAGCGGGTGGCGACGCGGGTGAGTTCGTCCTGAAAGCGGCCTTCGGCGTTCGTATCCCGCCAGCGGCAGCGCAGCCGAATGTGGGGTCCGCCGAGGGCATAGCGGACAAAGAAAAAGCGTTCGAGGGAACCGGCGGCAAACCACCGGTGGAGGATCGGGATCAGGAGGGAAGCGAGAAGCAGGTCCTGCTCCCCATGGTAGTGGAGGTGATGGCCGGTCCAGTGTCCGGCGGCGAGACCATTGCGGATGGTCATAGGGAAGGGAAGGCTCCTTGGACTGGCGCCTGCGGAGGATGCCCGTTGGAGATTCGCCGCAAAAGGAAACGGCCCGCGCAGCGTCGAGGACGCGGGCGGGCCGCTTGCGGGTTGTCCAATCAGCTTATGCGTTGGTGTTCGAACAGCACCACCACGAGTCGCAGTCGCCTTCGTCGATCTCGGCGCCACCGGACACTCCTTCGAGATCCTCGTCCGAAATCTCGGTGATGTCGACGTTCTCCAGTTTGTCCAGGCCCTTCTTAACGTCATCTGACATAAACAACCTCCTTAGTCGATTTCGAGAATGAGCAGCTATCGCGGCTCGCGAACACCGGTCGGCTACGAAGCCGAACACGCGTTGTTTTACTACTGACCTCTGTATTTATCCATACAACCATATCAAAAAATCTCCTGATAACCTAGCAAGTCGATGAAGAAATATTCTTTTGGCGACTTCAATGCTCCCTGTAGGCCGGGAAGCCAAGGAGGAGAAGTGCCGTGGTAGAGGCGGCGCAACCTCCGAGAGGCACTCGCGAAGGCGGCGCGTCCACCGACCCCAACCTTTCCGCCAATCTCTATGCCGCGAGCGTCTTGGACTCCGCAGCGCTCGAGGTTTTGGTGCCCCTGCGCAGCGAACTCGAGGCTCTACCCGACGAGGCGCTACTGTGGGCTATGCGCTATGCCCGCAATGGCGAGCACCTCAAGATTCGCATCCACCTTCCAGAATCGGAGGTCGACGCTATTCGCTCCCGGATGCTGTCGTTGACCGAAGGGTTCTTCGGCCGACTGCCGCCGGCCGACGACGAGGCTCGCCGGCCCTCCCGGTCGGAGTCGCCGCCGATCGACGGTAGGGACTTTGGCGACGAGCCGGCGCCGGACCGGTCCCTCGACTTCACCGACTACCGCTTGACCAAGATCTCCTTCGGCGGTGAACCGTACCTGGAAGACCCCGCCTACCGCGGACTGATGGTGCGCGCCTTCGATCGGGGATGCTCGATGTTTCTCTCCGAGCTGGCGGATCAGCGGGCGGTGATCGATCATCCGCGACGCCAGCGCTTGATGTGGCGGGCGATGATCCAGGCGGCCTACGCGCTCGGCCTCTCCCCCCAGGAAACCGCCGCCTACGCCGCGTACCACCGCGACTGGTTGATCCGTTCACCGCTGCTGCGCGAAGGAAAAGAGGAAGACCAGGGCCAGGAGTACATCGAGAACCTCGAACGGTTGGCGTCGCGCAACGCCGGCGCCGTCGAGGTTCTGCGCGAATCGATCGCCGTGGAGGGACCGCGGGAGCCGGTACCGGATACCCCCTGGGGCGCGACCCTCCTGCGGATCGCTCGCCACGTCGACGGCCGCTACGACGACTCGGGTATTCAGCTCGATCCCTTCGCCGCCCAGCCGTTTTTTCCACCCTTGATCAAGGTTCTGCACGGCTTTGCAAACCTCATCGGCCTCAAACGGCTCGATCAGGCCTTCGCGCTGCATCTCATCGTCCGCGCCGCGGCCGAGAACCTGGAACCTTTCCAAAGGATCCACCTCACCCCTCCGTGAAGGACATCGAGACGACGGACGAGTCTCAGCAGCCGCCTTTGCTGGCGGCACGCATCGCCGGCCAGTCGGCATCGCCCGCCGACCCATTCGACGGCCGACGGCTCGAGCCGCTGCTGGCTAGGCGGCGAGATCTCGTGCGGCAGCTCGATGCCCGGCGTGCCGGTCTGATCGAAGCACTCTTCATCGCCGTGGGCAATGCGCCGCCGGAGCACCGGAGCCCTTTGCTGCGGCTCAAGCGCGACCTGTTCAACGGTCGCCCCCCGGGCGGCGACTGGCGGGAGATGCCGTCGGAGGTCCTGCCGGATTCGACGCGCAGTGCTCTCAGCCAGCTCGCCTCGCTGGCAACGCACCTCCACGCGGTCGACTCCGACCTCGATGCCACCTACCGCCAGTGCTCGCGCGCCGAGGACGCCTTTCTCGTTTCCACCCTCGATCAGCCTGCCTTTCGCCGCGCCCTGGCTCTCTCGTCGCAACCGCTGGCTTCGCGCCTGGCGGCGGTGCGAAAGACCCTGCTGCAGGGCCGCGGCCGTAAAGCACGACGCGCCCGCGCCAGCCTGGTGCGCTACTGGAGCCGCGGCGTCTTCAAGCTTTCGCCCTTCTCGACCTTCACCCGCTGGACTCGCGCCGGCTGGTCGCCGCCTGCCGGAGGCAGCGCTCGGCCGGACTCTCCGGAGGGAATCCAGCTGGTCGGGTGTCCGGGGGAGTGGGAGGAGCGGTCGCTGGTGAGGGTACGGCGCTACCTGGTCGAGCAGATCGAGGCGGCGTGGCTCGCGTCACCGGAGGTTCTGCGCCAAAGGCCCGTTCAGCTCAACGATTCCCTTCGCCACCTGGAGGGTGACCGCCACCGGTTGATTAAACCGGTGCGCTGGCTTCCAAAGAGCGAAGATCAGAACTTGCGCCTGCGCCGCATCGGCGGGCTGCCGGCGACGGTGACCATCGATCCGACGATCGTCGAGTGGCTGCGTCAGCCAGTTGCCGATGCCTCGACGCTGGGAGATCTGGAGGACAAGCTGTGCGGAGAGTTCGGCGGCGATCGAGAACGCTCGCGGAGCCTCCTCGACCGGCTGGTTGCAGCGGGCGTGTTGGTCCTCACCGCACCCTGGACAAGCGCCGGACCGCGCCTCGAATCGAGCATCGCCCACTGGCTTGGCGGAGTCGAGGGCGATCCGGGGAAAGACGCCTTCGCCACCTGGCTGGCGGCGGAATCGGCCTTCGCCACCTGTGAGGAGCCGGTCGATGCCGCCCGCTCGATCGACCGGGCCGTCGAAGAGGCTTGGCTTGTCGCCGGACGCGCGGCGGGCTATCCGGCGACGACAACACTACATCGCTACAAGCGGTCGGAGACCTACGAAGACGTCGCTCTCGCCGCCGCCGATGCGCCGACGCCAGTGTTGGGGCGAGCGGAGGACGCGACGATCTTGCTGCGTCAGGTGGAACCGTGGTTCCGCGTTCTCGACCTTCTCTCTCCCCGCTACGACATTCTGCTGACCCTACGGGAAATCGCCCGCCGCGAATGGCCGGAACGCGACGAGGTGGCCGCCCTCGACCTCTTCGAGCACGCCCTACCGCTCTGGCCCGCGGTGCGTCGGACCTTGGGAGAAGGGGCCGACCCGAGCGATGGACACGGCTTCAACCCACTGGCTGTGGCTGACCTCGACAAACTCCAGAAACAGCGCCGGAAACTGTGGCGTGCGCTCCCGGAAATGAGCCTGGGCGACGCCGGCACGGCCGGCGAGGCGGTGATGTCTCGCCGAGGCCTCGAGGCCCTGCTAGACGAGCTGCCGGGCTGGGTGACCCCGCTGTCCGGCCCATGCCTGTTCGCCCAGCCAATCGGCGGCGAAGGCGGGCGCTGGATGGCCCATCGGGTCTTCGAGGGCACCAGCCGCTATCCCGGCCGCCTTCTGCCAATTCTGGAACGGGCCGACCGTCGGTGCATCGCCAACGGTTTCCGCATGGGCCCGGGGACCGGCCTGCGGAGGCTGGGTCAGAATCCACTGGGAGGGGAGCCCGTCGACCTTTATTCAAGCCAGGGTGACACGCTCAACGTTCACGAGGTTCCGACCGAACGTGCCCTATGGCTACCGGGAGAAACGCCGCCGGTAGCGGTGGACCGGGGAATTCCACTCGCCTCCCTGCGGGTGCGCTTCGACGATTCCCTGCCGGTCCTAGTCGATGCGGCGGGCTGGCGCCTGTTGCCGCTCCATCTCGGCGCCGCCACCCTCGCCTTCATGCCGTCGTTGATCGGTTTCCTAGCGCAGTTCGGGCCCGGTGAGATCCGCAGTCGCACGCCACCCCAACCGCGGCGCACCGACGGCCAGGTCACGCACCTCGACCGGGTGGTTCTCGACCGGTTGGTGCTGGCGCGCCGGCGTTGGGTGGTGCCGGCGGCGGAGCTTGCCGACATTCTGCAGCGACCCGGCGCCCAGGCGCGTGTCGGCCTCGATCGCTGGCGACGCCTTCACGGCGTCGCGGCGCGAGTCTTCGTCATCGAGCGGGTGATCTTTGGAGACAAGCAGACCTTCAAACCACAGTTTCTCGACCTGCGGTCGCCAACTTTCCTCGAACTGCTGGCAGGCATCGTCGAACGGGCCGGCGGGCCGGTGGAGTTCGAGGAAATGCTGCCCACTCCCGAGGCCTTTCCGATGGACGCCCGGGGGGAACGCTGGGCGACGGAACTGGTGTTGGACTCGTCCTGCCTGAGGGCCTAGCCTCGTTCCAGGCTCTCGGTGGTCAGCGCCAGGAGGTGATCCAAGGCGGAGGCCACTTCCTGTCTTGCGAGGGTGCCGCCGGTGAATCCCTGGGCCAGGCGGCAGACCACATGTTCCACCGGCGAGTAGGGCACATCGTCCGGTGGCCCCGGCAGCCTCTCCGGCAGGGCCTCCAAAGCACCTTCCAGGTGCTTCTTCGAAAGCGTCTCCAGTGGTTCCGCCCGCCAGTACCGAGGATCGAGAGCACGATTCGGATCCGGCTGCACATAGGCATCGCTATCCGGATTGATCGTGCCGCCCCAGTTGCTCGGCTGCTGGAGCACCAAGCTGAGGAGCGGCCCGGTGAAGCGGTCGGAGAAGCGGAAGCCACCGAAGTCGAGCAGCAGTGGTTCAACCCCTTCCTCGAAGCGGGTGAACTGGACGGCGACCCCCTTGAAGCGAATGAAATCTTCACCGGGTTCGGCGTAGGTCCGGAACCGCTCCCACAGGCCGCGGGCAACCCCCGCGGGAGTGTCTCCCGGAACGAATCCCCCGAGGTGGGCACAGAGAAACTCCAGTCTCCCGTCCGCGTGCCGCTTGAGCTGGAAGGTTCCCTTGTCGGAAGTCGAGGTGATGCCGTAGCGCCGGAGTTCCAGCTCGGTGTCGAGCATCAGCTGTTGGCCTGGGCTGCCGAGCAGCGGAAAGTCCCAGCCCTTGACCTGCCGGCGGTGGGCCTGCCGAACCAAAATCCCCGCCGGCCAGGTATTGCCCTCGCTGTCGCGAACGGCGAACCCGCCATCGAGGGCTCCGTACACCGGCAAACAGTTCACCGAACTGCCGGCGTACCGCAGCACCTTCTCGACCACCCGCTGGATCAGAACTTCGTGCAGAACCCCTTCCAACCACTGCAGTCCGTTGCTGTAGTTGAATAGGTTGGCTTCGGGCACCACCCCCGGCTTGACCCCGACCGCCTTCAGGCTGAGCAGGCCGCCGCCTTCGATGGGATCCACGTAGTCGCTGGCAACGGAGCGCAGGGGAACGGAGAAGGCGCGGCCGCCGCGCGGCAGGCGGTACACGGTCACCGCCACGTCGCGGATCGGGATCCGGGTATTGGCCACTTCCTGCGCCGCCTGGGTGGCGGAGATCAGTCCGCCCTGCCGGGCCAGCCAGGTGTGCCAGCCGTCTGTCGTCGTCGGCGCATCGGGAAGGTGGCCGAAGTCACGCCGCAGCGCCGGCACGTTGGCCCAGACGGCCTCCGCGCCCGCGATCGGATGGGCGGTCTCGGCCTCGAGCTTGGGGTCGTCGAGATCGGAAGGGCGTCGAGGAATCATCCGGCTCCTGAGGGAAAAGAGAGAAGGGATCGCGGCGACGCAGTGAGATGACGCAAGGGCACCAGCGCATATATTTACCTGAACGCCAACGGTCTACGCAACCGCTGCCCGCGACCGAACCCTGCCGTCGTCGGCCGGTTGCACCGAATGGCTGTGGACACCCGGCTGGGTGAGCCCTCCGGCCCTCCCGTGGCAGAATGAACGCTCTGCCGCTACTCTACATAATGATGGATCATTTACATCCTGGGGAAGATCCCTACGCCTTCGGCCGAAGCTTCGCGCGGCAGTTGCGCACCCTCCACCAGACGGGTGAAGAACTGCGGCAGGGCGAGGAGCATCGGCTGACCCTCGGGCCGACTGGATTGCCCGCCCTGCTGCTCTCTCTACCGGAGGAGTTGATCGAAGGTGGAGACCGCTGGTCGCTTCTCCAACTCTCGACCGCTTGGCTGTCGCGCCTCCGTGTACAGCCAGCGGTCTACCGGTACGGCAAGTCCGACCTGCCGGGCCTGTTCGCCGATGCGCGAGAAGGAAAGCCGTTGAGCCCTGCGGGGGAAGGCGTCAAGGAGGGTGACCTCGGCCCTCTGGCCGCGGAGTTGCTGTGGATCGACCATCCCAAGAAGCGGCGATCGGCCTTCGACCTGTTGACCGGCTTGCTCACCGGCTACGGTGCCTCCTCGAACGTCTTGCCGCTCTACGCCGCCCGCCACGGGCTCCGCATGGCGGCGCAGAAGGGTTGCTCGCCCGATCGACGAAAGGCCCTGACCGACTGGGCCGTTCGGCTTTTGGCGGCCTCGCCCCGCCGCCGCGATGTCCATGAGTTTCTGCCGGAACTGAACCCGCAGTGGGCTACATCCCGACCTTCCTCGGCCCTCCCTCCCGACGTCCACAGCGAGCCGGTGGCGGCGACCTTCACTCCGCACCTCCTTCCTTCGGAGGAGGCCGCGGAGAAGCTGCTGGAGGATCCGACATCGACTTCGACCGTGGTGGCGGGTCGCGTCGTTCACCTGCGGCGCCACCGCACCGTCGCCTTCATCGATCTGGCGGCCGGCGGCCGGCGGTTCCAGATCGGACTCCCGGCGAATCTTCCAGGAGAGGCTCGGACCGAGCGGATTCGGATTCACGACTACCTGGTGACCGAGGGCTCTCTGGAGCGCTCGCGGGCCGGCACGCCGACCGTGTTCGTGACCAAGATGTTATGCCACATACCCTGCCAGCTTTCGCCCCAGGAGGCACCGGTCTTTTTCGACCGCTACCGCCTGAACCACGGCGTGGCAGGGGTTCTGTCCACCCTCCGCACGGGCTTCCGGCAAGCCGGCTTCATCGAACTCTCCACCCCGGTGCTGGAGCGAGGATTCTTCGGTGGCCGAGCCCGGCCCTTTCGAACCTGGGTCGCGGCCGACGAACGCTGGGGCTACCTCCGGCTGACCTTCGAGAAGGGACTGAAGGCGGCCATCGCCAGCGGGATCCCCCGATGCTTCGAGATCGGGCCGAGCTTCAGGAACGAGGGAAGAGATGCCGCTCACAGCCCGGAATTCACCCTTCTCGAAGCCTACGCCGCCCTCGCTTCGATGGACGACATGGCGGCCCTCGCCGTGCGACTGATCCGCAACCTCTTGCCGGACCTGCCGGAGGCCGTCGAGGTCAGCGCCCGGGACGCCTGTTATCAAACCCTGGGCGTCGACCTGGAAGACCGAGAAGCTGTGGCGGACGCTCTAGAAGCCGCGGGCCTGGAGTCGGATGAGGTCGAACGGGGGAGGATGACGCTGACCAAGCGCGCGGTACGCCAGCTCGACGGCATGGTGGTCCTGACGGACATCCCACTGCACCGGAGTCCGCTGTCGGCCCAGCCAGGAGAAGAAGCAAGTCTGTTCTGGCTGGTGGTGAACGGCGAAACCTGCGGCGAGATCGTGCGCGAAGAGCTGAGCGCCTCGCGGGTGCGGGAGGACTTGGCGAACCACGCACGCAGCCATCCGATGGTCGAACGGAACGACGAGAGTTTCGTTCGCATTCTCGAAGCCGGCCTACCGCCTTGCGTCGGACTCGCCCTGGGCGTGACGCGGTTGTGCGCGGCGGTCCTTGGGGTCGACAACGTCAACGATTTATCTCTATAGGTCCGGCGGTGTGATTCGAACCACGGTCGACGCAAAAAGGGCCTCGCTTTCCACCATCATGCATACCCCCACGTCGACGATGCCTCGCATCCCGACGCGCACCAAATTCAGCTCCCGATCGGGTTGACCCGCGCTGTCGGCGGGCCAGGGCAGAGCGCGGCGGCGATCGACCCGTTGAGCCTTGAGGATAACGCCAGCGGACCAGCACCTTGCCGGCCGGGTGCCGACCCATCGAAGGCCGGTCTCTGTTCGGTGCAGCGCCAGGGCGAATCCCCCCGGAACATCGGTGACAATGCCGCACACGGCGCAATTCAGCACCAACCGATCGGCGATTCCTCGGCCGGAGAACCGCGCCCGGGCGGCGAACACCCGGTTGTCCGGAAGACGGCAACTCGGGCAGGTCCGAAAGTTGCCGAGTGGAACCGTAGCGGCGAATTCTTGCCAGTAGGCGCTGGCCAGCGGATGGCCTCGGCCGAACCAAAGATCGATCGCTGCTTGCCGCAGGCGCGGTCCCGGCGCGTCGCCTCCCCGCTCCGGGTCACCGCCGTCTTGCCGAGCCCGACGATATTCGCCGATCTCGTAGAGCAGGCGCGATCTCACGGCAGTATCGGCTTGCTCCAAGTCACCCTGAGACCAGAGAATGAGGAAGGGAGTGCCATCGGGCTTCGGATCTTTGCCGGTACCGGCTGCGATAGCTCCCCGTATTTTCGGCCGTGAACCGAAGATTTCTGCCCCCGATGGGCCTCCGGGGCGTCCTGTTCGCAAAGCGGGATCTCCAAGAAGACAGTAGCCTCCGTTGACCGAGAGATCGGGTCGCGCTCGCAGAGCCTGAGCCAAGGCTTGGCCGACCGGGACCCCCGAATTGATGCGGCGGGCCAGCGATTCCAGCCAGACAGGATCGACGGTCTGCACTCGCCACGCCGTCACCACCGCTCCGATGCGGTCGCTCTGCAGGAAGCGGCGCCCCAGCCCATGGGCAGCGCCCACCACGGTTCCCGCCGGAAGGAATCCGAGGCAGGAGGCCCAGAGCAGTACCTTCGCCGAGATGTCACCGGGAGAAAGCAACGCCTCTCCCCCGATCGCTTCGTCGTACGGCAGTTCCAAGCGGTGACAATAGTTCTCGATCTGGCAGCCGTTTCTCTCCTCGCGATCACCGAGCTCGCGCAGACGCTGCGGGTAGGGGCAGAGAGTGTTTTTCTCTCCGAGTGAAGCGTCGACTCCGTCACCGTGAGCGACAACGGTCAGGACATTGACACCTCCCCCAAGTAGAGTTCGAACCTCGGCTGGCTCCGCGTTTCCGCCGAGAACTTGCTCCTCCTCTCTCCCTCGGCCGAACGGCAGGGTGCCGTAGATGGCGGCATCGGAGGGTTCATTGAAGCCGCTCAAGCAAAGGGCAGCCGACCGAATCAAGATCTGCTGGCGAAGGTCCTCGGCATCCTCCGCCAGCAGGAGGCCGGGAGCGCTGTCGTCGAGATCTCGATAGCTCCGGTGGAGGAAGGACGGCGTCGCGTGCTGGAAGAATCCAACCAAGACGGCCGGCTTCATCGACGGGCTGGAGGCCGCCGGAGCGGACGTCCTACCGGTCAAATGTGCATACAGCCCAGCGAGAGGCTCTACTTCAGGGCTCAGAGAGCCAACCGATCGGGATCGGCGAAAGGGCGGAGATCTCACAGAATCACCCTCTGTCTCCACCGACTCGAGCAGTTTGCAAGAGGCGCCAAACAGCCCAGCCAAACGATCCAGGCGCGCCTTGTCGTCGGCCCCGCCGAGTGGCCAGACCGGTCTTCCCCGAGGGTCGATGAGTCGCGCCACCGGGTTCGACGCATAGGCGCAGAGAAGGTGGGAAGACGACCCGCCTGGCTCGTTCATGAAGATCCGCCAGCAGCGATCGGCCCGCGGCACGAAAGGCGGGCAACGGCGTTGCAAGTCAAGTCAAAGCGTGATAACAACATCTGCTTAGTCGCCTGAGATTTAAATCAGTGCAATTTTAATGGGAGGCAACTATGCCAGAGATTTCGCAGGAAGTGCAGGAACTGCTGGTCGAACGAGAGGCAATCATCGCGGATCTGCTCACGGCCCGCCAAGGTTTGGACGAACAACTGATCCGGTTGAGTGAGGTCAAGAAGAAGTTGTTCGCCAGCGGAGAAGTCGCCGCCATGCTTCCTGACGTCGTGCGCTGGTAAGGCGTCCTCGAGGTTTGTTGCACGCCGGCCTGCGGCTGGAATGGCCGAGGCCGGCCTTAGTACACCCGCTCGTTTGTTCTAGCCCTGGTCCTTCCGCAAGACCTCCTCGGACAGCAGCTCCCCACGGAATCTTGAATAGCTGATTCAGCAATGCTTGACAGTGATGGTGCGAAGCGATAGAAATCGAATGATCAATACAGACGTGTATACGCCGTGATGCGTCGCCCGCCTACGGCCCCCTAATCTCTAGCACCCGGTGGAGAATCTTGCGGCTTACCGAGCACCAGAAGCACTTTTTCGACACTTTCGGATTTCTTCGTTTCAACGGCCTGATGGCCGACTGCATCGACGAAATCACCAACGCCTTCGAGCAGGTGTGGGTAGACACCTCCGGCCATCACGGTTCGCCCCACGACGGCACCAAGCGGTCTCTGATCGTCCCGTTCATCGACCGCCATGAGCGCTTGTGCCGGCTGCTCGACGACGAGCGGATCCATGGCATTCTCAGCGGTCTCTTGGGTCCGGACTTCAACTACTGCAGTTCCGACGGCAACTACTACGTCGGCGACACGCCGTATCACTCGCGCCCATACTTCGGCGGCCTCAAGGCCCTCAAGGTGGCCTTCTACCTGGATCCCCTGACCGCCGACACGGGCTGCCTGCGGGTCATCCCCGGCAGCCACCGATATGGGGACTCCTATGCCGACTCGCTGCACGAGACGGCCCCGGAACCGGAGGAGGCCTGGGGAATCGAATCATCGCAGGTCCCGGCCATCGCTCTCGAAACCCGCCCCGGCGACATTCTGGTTTTCAATCACGGCGTGAAGCACGGCGCCTTCGGCGGCGGCAGCTATCGGCGGCTGTTCGTGATCAACGCCGCCGAGCACTGTCCCGACGACAAGCTCGACGGTTTGCGCACCATGATCAGCTCTTTCGCGCGCTTCTGGATCGACGAGTACTACGGCAAGACGATGATCGAGACCGCCGACGAGAAGCGCATGCGAAACCTCCAGCAGATCATCGACAACCAAGGTCACCTTCCCGCCCTCGCGGCCAAAGCGCGATCGGAGATGTCGGAGCCGTCTCGTAAGTGAGCACCGATCGCGGGTACCAGCTTCTGTACCGATGTCTCCTTGGGTCCCCGGCGAGGGATGGCGGGTGAAGGTGATCGCCCGGCGCCTGCTCGAAATGGCGGCTCACCGGCCGCACGGGCTGGCGCTGGTGGACGCAGAACCGTCCGGGGCGGATCCATCCGTCGACTACCGGACACTGGACCGAGGGTCGAACCGAATCGCAGGCCTCCTCAGCGCCCGTGGGGTGAGGCCCGACGAGCCGGTAGTGGTGTTCACCTCCAATCGGGTGCGCGACGTCGTCGCCCTGCTGGGTGCCTGGCGGGCCGGCGCCGTAGCGGTACCGGTACACCGCTCGAATGTGGCGGCTACGGTAGAGCACGTCTTCGCAGCGACCGGCGCTCGGCTGGCCGTCGGTTGGGACGAGTCGGCGAAGGCTCCGGTGCCCGCAAGCGCCGCGGTAGACGGAGAGGTGCTGAGGTTGCGGCAGGAGCCGCCCGCCGCTCGAGACGAGCTGCGCGACGGCCTCCTCGTGGTCTTTACCTCCGGCACGACAGGCGTTCCGAAAGGCGTCGTCCTTTCGGATACCGCCTTCGCCGGCAAGCTCGACGCGATCGACCGCGTGCTCACCTTTCGCGATAGCGCCCGCACCTTACTGGTGCTGCAGCTCAATTTCTCCTTCGCCCAGTGGGTGTGCCTGCTGACCTTGAGCAAGGGCGGCACCGTATTCGTCCTGCGCAAGTTCGCCGCACCACCGTTCCTCGAGAGTCTCCAGCGCTTTGACATCGACTACACGGCGGTGGTTCCCACCATGCTGCGGGCGGCGCAGCCGCCGCTCGAAGGGCCGGCCAGCGTACCCCTTGCAGGGTTGCGCGAACGCCGCTCCCCGCGGCTGATCATCGCCGGCGGTGAGCCGCTATCGGCGGACCTCGGCCGGCGCTACGTTGAGCTGCTGCCGGACAGTCAACTGACCGATGTTTTCGGATTGACCGAGACCTGTACCTCGGACTTCATCGTGCCCCCGGAACGCTATCCGGAATGGGCGGGGAGCATCGGCCGGCCGAGTCCCAACGTCGACTTTCGTCTCGTCGACCCGGAAACCGGCACCGTCGTGCCGGCCGGGGAGGAGGGCGAGTTGGAGATTAGGACCCCCTTCGCCATGACCGCCTACCTCGGGGCTCCGGATCTCACCCGGAGCAGCTATCGGGACGGCTACTTCCGTACCGGCGATCTGGCGGCGATCGACGACAACGGCTGCGTCCGGCTGGCCGGTCGCCGCAAGGACGTGATCATTCGCGGCGGCAACAAGGTGTCTCCGCTCGAGATCGACAACGTCCTCGTTCGGCACCCTGGGGTACGGGCTTGTCTCTCCACGGGGGTGGAGGATCCGGACCTTGGACAGCGGATCCATACGTTGATCGTGCCGCAGGGAGAACCACCGGAGGAGGATCGGCTGCGGGAATGGCTATCGCTACGGCTCGAGAAATACAAGGTGCCGGACCGGATCCATCGGGCCCTCGAACTTCCCCAAGGGCGAACGGGCAAAGCCGACCGGCGAGCCCTTCGCGAGTGGATTGAGTACGATAGCGCCCTGTCCTCTAAGAGAAACTGAAACGATCGCTTTGAAGGGAAAAGGGAATGCTGTTGCCGCAAACTTCTGAAGTAGAGACCCTGCGAGGCCTGGCCGAAGCCGAAGACCGCGAAGGCGCCATCGCCGAATCGAGCCGCTGGACGGAGGAGCGCATCGCCGCTTCCGGTCGCGGCCTGGACTTGACCGAGGCGGCGCTGGAGGGTCTCGATCTCTCCGGCTTCGATCTTCGCCGCAGCATTCTCAACCGAGCCCTCCTTCACAGCACCAACCTGAGCGGCGCCAACCTGCGGGAAGCGAGCCTCATCTGCCCCGGAATGGAGCGGGCCAACTTCAGTGGCGCCGATCTCACCGGCGCCTACATGCACGCCTTGGCGGCTCAGGTGGTCAACTTCGAAGGCGCTGACTTGACCGACCTGGTGGACGCCACCGGAGCGCTCTTTCACGGCTGCAACCTGGCCGGGGTGCGGGCCTCCGGCGCGGTCCTCGCCGGCACCACCTTCTACCAGTGCGATCTCAGCCGAGCGGACTTCACCAGCGCCAATCTCCAGGGGGCGGCGATCAACGAATGCGTGCTCGATCAATCCAAGCTGGAGAGCGCTCTGGTCTCGCAACTGACCATCACCAAGTGCCGCATGCAGGACGTCGATCTGCGCCACGCCAGCGGCCAGGGCTTGAACCTGCAGCGGCCGACGAGCTGCGACGGCCTGCTCCTGGACCACGCGAATCTGCCACGGCTGCGCTGCGATGAGGTCCACGGCGATCGCCTGAGCGCCGTTCGGTTCACCGCCGTCGGAGCGGACTTTCACGGCTGCCGCTGGAGCGCGCCATCCTTCGCCCACGCCGACCTGACCCATTCCAAGTGGCTCTCCTGCAGTGCCGACGGAGCGGACCTCCGAGGCGCCAAATTGAGCGGCGCCTCGATCCGCGATTGCTCCCTCACGGAACCCTGCCTGGAGGGCGCCTCAGGGGAGAACCTACAGGTGGTGGAAAGCGACCTGAGGGGCGCGAAGATGGCGCATTTCGCCGGTCGCTGTGCGGTGTTTCGCGATGCTGACCTGGAAGGCGCGGATCTGCGCCACGCCTATCTCTACCGGGCGATGCTGACCGGCGACCCACCGCTGGCGATGCGGATGAAGGGAGCCAATCTCGATTCCGCCGTTCTCGGCCAGGCGTATCTGACGGCGGATTTGCGCGGCGCCTCGCTGCGCAATGCCAACGGGGTCTATGCCCGCCTCAATCAGTCGGACCTGACCGGCGCCGATCTGGCGGGCTTCAACGCCTTCCAGGCGAGCATGGTCAAGACCCACCTCACCGGTGCTCGCCTGCACGGTCTGTCGGCGCCGATCTTCATCGACCGCTGCCCGGGCTTCGCCGAGGCCATCGCCCAGACCCGCCAGGAGGATCCGGAGGCAGCAGGGCTCGAATCCTTCGTCCGCACCCTGGCCGAGGCCCTCAAGGCGGCCCACCGGGGCTCCACTTGATCGGCCCCGGAGCGGTGGGCAAGGCCTTGATCCTGGCGGCCCATCCGGACGATGCGGAGTTGGCCGCCGGCGGCACCATCGCCTACCTGCGATCTCGCGGAACGGCGGTGACGGTGGCGAATTTCACCACCTCGGCGTATTCCGAGGAAGGGTTCACCCGGCGCCGGCGGGCGGCCGAGCGCGCCGCCCAGATCCTCGGCCACCGGCTGGTGTGGGTCGAAGACGGCCGCCTCAATCAGGTCGAAGACCTCCACGAATACGAAACCGTGCGCCTGCTCGACGCCCTGGTCGAGGAGGAGCAGCCGGACCTGATCATCGGCCCCTGGGAGGGCGATTCCCACGGCGATCACGTGCAGCTCGCGCGCGCCGCCCTGGCGTCGTCGCGGCGCTGGTCCGCAAGCCTGTTCGCCTGCTCGCCGAGCGAGTTCCGAACGCCCTGCTTCCATCGCTTCCAACCGAACGTCTTCGTGGACATCACCCCCTTTCGCGATCTCAAGATCGCCGCCATCCGGGAGTTCAACTTCGACAGCGACGACTACCGGGAACTGGCGTTCGATCAACTGAGTCGCCAGTGGAGCTATTTCGGCGCTCTCTGCGGCTGCGACTGCGCCGAAGGATTGATGCTCCTGCGGCAGCAATGGCCGGCGGCGGCCGGCACCGGAGGTGACCATGTCTGAGGTCGACACTCCGCGGATCTCCAACTACGGCGACCTCCTGCGAACGGGACGCTTCCGGGTAGCCGTTTGGGGAGTGGGGTATATCGGCTATTCGAGCCTGATTCACTTTGCCGAGGAGGGCGTGGCGGGCATCGCCTACGATCCGGACGAGGCTCGCGTTGCGCAGGTCCTCGGTGGCGAGTACCCGGTGCCGGGGCTCGAAGATTGGCTCCGGATCGACCCCAAACCGCTGGTCGAAAAGGGCCTCCTGTCCGCCACCAGCGACCCGCAAGCGGTGCTCGGGGAAGAACAGCTCGTGGACCTCGTCTGCGTGCCGACGGAGCGCGAGGGGCGTCCGTGGTCCTTCCCCTTGAGCGACGTGATGACCCGCCTGGCGAAGTCCATCGCGCAGCAACAGGACCGCCATGTACGGCCGCGGCTGGTGATCGTCGAGTCGACCTTGGAACCGGGCACGGTGGATCGCCAGGTGCTGCCGATTCTCGCCGAGCACGGCGTCGAAGCGGGACGGGACGTGTTGCTCGGAGTGGCGCCGCGGCGCGACTGGTTCGTCGACCCCAGCCGCACCCTGAGAACCCTGGATCGCATCTACAGCGGCCATGGACCGGGCGGCGCCGAGGCGGTGGAATCGGTGCTGGGAATCCTCTGCGACCGGCTGCATCGGGCCTCTTCCTATCGCGTCGCCGAGCTGGTGAAATGCGTTGAGAACGCCTACCGGCACGCGGCCATCAGCCTGGCGAACCAGCTCACCCTCGGCTTCCCGGAAGTCGACATGGACGAAGTGCTCGACCTGGCGAGCACCAAGTGGAACATGCAGCGCTACAGCCCGAGCTTCGGCGCCGGTGGCTACTGCATTCCGCTCGCCGGCCAGTACTTGCTACAGGGCGCCAGCCGTCCGGACAGTCTCGGCATCCTACGCGCCGCCTTCGACGGTGACCTGCAAATTCGCCAAGAGGTGGCGGAATCGGTGATCCGGCGTGGTCGCCGGAGCGTCGGCATTCTCGGATTGGCCTACCGCGGCGATCTCAAGGTGTCGGTGATGAGTCCGAGCCTGCACATCGCCGAAGTGCTGCGAACCCGCGGCGTGCCGGTCAAAGTCAGCGATCCCTACTACAGCGCGCGGGAGGTCAGGGACCTCACCGGCCTGGAGACCTTCGACCCGGCGGCGACCCTCGACGAGTTCGATACCTTGATCGTCAACACAGACCACCGGCGCTATCTCGAAAGGGATGTCCTCGAGACGGTGCAGTCCATCTCGCGCGACTTCCTGATTCTCGACAACTACGGCATCTGGAAAGATCTCACCTGGCCCTCGGGTACCCGCTACTACCGCGCCGGAGCACCCGGCTGGCTCGCATCGCTGGACGATCGGCCGGAAATCCTTGCGGCGGTCAACGCCGGGTCCGGCCGGCCGTGACCCGGGTCGGGGTCTCGACCGGCGTTCTGACCGACAAGCGGGACCTCGACACCCTGCTCGCCTTCCGGCCCGAGGTGGTCGAGTTCTACAACTATCCGACTTCTGCCCTGCCGTGGATCGCACGGATCTGCTCGGACCACGGCATCCAGCCGGCCCTCCATACGCCGGTGCCCTACGACCAGCCGGAGCCGCTCCGGCGCTTCGCGCCGACCGGGCCGGACCCGGAAGAAGTCCGCCAGGCCCGCGACCTGGCCCTCGCCACCCTGCGCTGCGCAGCAGAGCTGAGCGCGCTGCACGTGGTGGTGCACTATCCGAGCCCATATCCGGAGGCGCACGGTGAGATTGACCGCGCGGCGGAAGCGGACTTCCTCGCACCGCTCGCGGAGGAGGCCGATCGCAGCGGCGTGCCGCTGTTGATCGAGAACCTGTCGGCCCATCCCACCTGCCGCCTGCCGGAGCACTACGAAGAGCTCCTAGAGCGCTATCCCGAACTCGGCTTCTGCCTCGATTTTGGTCATGCTCACGACACCGACTCCGTGGCCGGCGTGCCCCGGTTCGCTCAGGCCCTCGGCCGGCGGATCCGCTCCTGCCACGTGTACAACACCAAGAACGACGGCGCCACGCCCCACGAGCCCTTTTCCCGTCATCACCGCGCCGCGGACGGCTGGCTGAACCCGCGGGCCGCCGTGGCGGCGGTGCTGGAACATGCCGACCCGCCGGTGCTGATCCTGGAACCCCGACCTCTCGCAGCCGATGAAATCGCCGCCGCGGTGGCCGGAGCGGACTGGCTGCGGGAACTGGTGGCCGCCGGCGAGGATCGGCAATGAGTGGAACCGACGAGCCGAACCTGCCAGGGCCGGGGGAAAGCACCCGCGCCCTGGATCGCCGCTATCTCGACCGGCCTCCGGGCGAACACCACCGGCCGTACTTCGACTTGATTCGAAGCCGGATGGCCGATCGGCTGGCGGCGGCGGAACCGATCTCGGTACTCGATATTGGCAGCGCCAACGGCGCCTTTCTGCACTTTCTCCTCGCGTCCTACCCCAATGTGCGCGCGGTGGGCATCGATGCCCTCCCTGAGCTGGTGGCCTACGCCACGGCCCAGGTCCCCGCCGCCTCCTTTCGGGTAGGGGACATCCGCGACCCGGCGACGCTGCCCGCGGAGCGCTTCGACTTCGTCACCATGCTCACCCTGCACAGCCATTTCGACCACCTCGATCCGTGGTTCGAAGATGTCCTCGGCCGGGTCGCTCCCGGAGGCAGGTTGCTGTTGTTCGGCACCTTCAACCCGCAGCCGGTCGATCTGCTGGTGCGGCTGCGGCAGGTGGGGGAGGGAGAGGCCCTCTGGATGCCGGGCTGGAACATCCACTCCCGGCAAACCTTCGAAGACCGGCTGTCGGCCCTCGGCCTGCGTTTCGCCTTCCACGAGTATCGGCCGCCGGGGAAGCTGCTAGAGCAGCCCGACCCCCTACGCAGCCGGCCGGCGGTTCTCGACGGCCGCGAGGTGTTGGTCAACGGGGCTGGGTTGATCTTGCCCTTCGCCCTGCTGGAGATCTGGATTGACCCCTCCGACGACTGACGACGGTCTGCTCGGCCTGCTGCGGAGCCCCCTCACCGGTGGCCCCCTCCGCGAGGTCGCACCATCGCTCCTCGACGACGGCGAAACCCTGTGGCCGGTGCTCGATGGCATCCCGTACCTACGCCTGGGACGGGACGAGCTGCGCGGTGCCGCGGTCCGGGCACTCCAGCGCCAAGATGCCGAAGACGCCCTGGCGTTGCTGCTGGCGGACCGCAAGGACGAGACCATTCCGCCGGCCGATCCGGAGAGCGTTCGTCGTGCCCTCAGTGCTCCGACCGCCCGCCAGGCGATGACGGAGCTGGGCTACGGCTCCCTCGCCGAGTACTTCCTCCACCGCTGGTCCCACCCGAGTTATCTGAGCGGCTTGGCGCTGCTTGAATCGCACTCCGCGGCGGGCGAATCCCTCTTCGAGGTCGCCTGCGGCGCCGGGCATTTTCTGCGCCCCTGGCTCCTCGCTGGCGGCCGGGCGCTGGGGGGCGACACCGTCTTCTCTCACCTTTGGCTGAGCCGCCGGTTCACCGCTCCCGACGCCCGGCTGGTTTGCTTCGATGCCGAAGGACCCTTTCCCTTCGCCGACGGCGCCGCGTCCCTCACCTTTTCCAACGACTCCTTCCACTATTTTCGGCGCAAGGCGCACGTTTTCGCGGAGCTGCAGCGGATTTCCGCCGGCGGCCGGGTTCTGCTCGGCCATGTTCACAACGCCGCGCAGCGGAACTTCTCGCCGGGAGAGCCGCTGCCGATTGAGGAGTATCAATCGATGCTGCAACCGGCCGTGGCGTACGACGACGCGGAACTCGCCCGATCCGCCCTCGAGGGGCGGGCCGCCCGTCCGGCCACGGTGGAGGATCTTTCGCCGGCCGCGGCGGCGGCCTTCGTGTGTGGCCCCGCGGCGGTGGGGGAGGGGCCGGCCCTGGTGCTGCCGCCGGCCGGAACCGCCCTCGACGTGAACCCGCTCCTCTCGCCGGCCGGTCCCCGCTGGCCGAACCAACGCTTCGAAGAGGAGTTTGCCCGCTCCTGGGTCTACTTGAGCGCTATGAGATATCCTCCAAAGGCCATCATTGAAGCCGCTGCACGGGGCGAATTCAGCGCCGAGGCAGAGATCGAAGGGCTCTGCCGAAAACGAACCTTGCTCAACCTGCCGGAGAGGTGGTTATGACCGAAAGAGGCGCCTCAGGCACCCCACCGCGCCGGGTCGATCCGGCTGCGCTGCCGGCCTCTTGCCGAGTGGGCAGCGGGTCGCGGATCTTCGCCGGCGATCTACAAGTGGGGGAGGACGTGGTGATCGGCGACAACGTCACCCTGGTCGGGGATCGCGTCGTCCTCGGCTCCGGCGTCACCATCGACTCCGGCTGCGACCTTCGGGCCGGGGTGTTGGAGATCGGCGAGCGGTCGGAAATCGCCCCGGACGTTCAGGTGCTGGTGGCGGAATCCTTCCTCCTCGGCATGGCCGCACGGGTTTCGTCACGGGTGCGCATTCTCTGTCGCGATTTCTCCGCCGGGCGGCTCTACTACATGGGCGACGAGGCCTGCGTCGGCTACGGCGGCACCACCACTTCGACGGCGCGGGTGAAGATCGGCCACCACGTCACCATCGGCCAGCACTCGATCCTCAACTCGAATCACCTGATCGAGATCGGAGACGACGTCGGCACCGGCTCCTATCTCGCCCTGTGGACCCACGGCTACCACTTCGGACACGGTCCGCTGGAGGGCATTGAGCCGGCCTATGCGGCTATCCGCGTCGAGCGCAACGCCTGGCTGGGATTCCAGGTCACCCTTCTGCCGGGGGTCACGGTGGGGGAGAACTCGATTCTCGCCGCCGGCTCGGTGGTGACGCGGAGTATCCCGCCCAACGTCCTCGCCGCCGGAGCGCCGGCAAAGGTCAAGAAGGAGCTGGGCGATCAGAGCGTGCGGGGAGCCGAAGCGGTCGAGGCGGTAGCGCGAGTGCTGCGCGCCTGGCAGCGGGAGCTGGAGTGGAAAGGCTGCTCCGTGACCGGCGATTTCGAGCGGCCGGAAGGCGCGGAGATAACCGTTCGCCTGGCCGACGGCTCGGGATCCACCCGCGTGGTCCTGCTGGCGGACGGTCAGGGGGTGCCGGAACGCCAGGCTGACGCCGAGACCCTGGTGCTGGTCACGGTCGACGAGCGGCCGGAGATCGGCGCCCTAGCGGATGCGAGTACCAGCGTTTTCCACCTGCGGGCGGGTCGCCTCCGCGGCGCCCGAACGCCTGTCGTCGAAGATCTGCGCGATCAGTTTCGCCGCTACGCCATGCCCTGCGGCGACGACCGCACCTTCTCCTCCATCGAGCCCCAGCCCTTCGCCCGGCTGCGGGCGGTGACCTCCGGCGGATGAGTTTGACGATGGCCCTCTCGACGAAGGACCTCGCAGCCCGGAGAGGCGCTTCCCCGGAGCCCCGAGTCGTCGGCCTGCTCGGCGGCATGAGCTGGCCGTCCTCGGAGGTCTACTACCGTGAAATCAACCGGGCCGTGCAGGCGCGCCGCGGCGGCTCCCATTCGGCCCGCGTCCTGCTCTGGTCGGACGACTACCGCACCGTTGAACAGATGCAGCTTGCCGGCGACTGGGCCGGGGCGGGGGAGCTGTTGGCCTCGGCGGCGCGGCGCCTCGAAGCTGGCGGCGCCGATTTGCTGGCCATCGCCTGCAACACCATGCACCGAGTGGCGGCGGCCGTGCGCGAAGCCTCGAATCTGCCGTTCATCGATCTGGTCGAAGCGACCGCCCGGGAGGTTCAACGTCATGGAATCTCCCGCGCGGTGGTCCTCGGCACCGGTTTCACCCTCGATCTGCCGCTCTACCCGGAGAGGTTACGGGCCCACGGCATCGAGCCGATGCGGCCCGCCGCCGGCGATCGCGCCCTCCTCGACCGCCTGATCTATGACGAACTCTGTGTCGGCGTGGTGACCGATGGGGCTCGACGGAGGCTGGCCGAGCTGATCGAGCGCGCCGTCGATCAGGGAGCGAACGGGGTCGTTCTGGCCTGCACGGAACTGGGACTGATCGCCGACCGGGCCACCGTCGCCGGCGCTCCCATCGTCGACTCGACCCAAGCGCACATCGCAGCTCTGGTGGACGCCTCCCTCGAGCCGCTGGAGGCGACCTCGTGACGGAGCCCATCGTCAGCCCCTGGCGGGAAGACCTGCCGGAGATCGACAGCGCCGATCTCGAACGCCGGCGCCGGTTGCCGGAATCGCTCCTCGAAGCCCTGCGACGGCACGGCTTTCTGCGCCTGGTCATCCCGCGCCGTTACGGCGGCCGGGAAGGCGATCTGCGGTTCGTTATCGACCGACTCTGCGACCTCGCCCAGCGCGATGCCTCGACCGCCTGGAACGTCATGGTGTGGGTGCAGGGGCAGATCGTGCTCGCCCGGCTGCCCCTCGCCACTTATGAACGGGTGTTGGCCAATGGCCCCGATGTGCCGGTGGCCGCCACGGCGGTCGGCTCCGGGCGCCTTCGCCCCGAGGGCCAAGGACTCCGGCTCACCGGCCGCTGGTCTCTCACCTCGGGCATTACTCACAGCCGTTGGGTCTTGGTGCACTGTGACCTTGACGACGGGGAAAGCTCCCGTATGGTGGGAGCGCTGTTGCCCCGCGAGGCGGTGGAAGTGGAAGACGTGTGGCACGTTCTCGGGCTGCGGGCGACCGGCAGCAACGTGATCCACGCCCGGAAGGTGCGCCTTGCCCACACCGATCTCTACGACCTCGACGGCGACATCTGCGCCACCGCCACCGCTCACAGCCGCCTGCCCATCCGGCCGTCCTTTTCGCTGCACCAGGGTGCCGTGGCCCTGGGCACCGCCGAGGGGGCCGTCGCCGACCTGCTCGCGCAGTTCGCCGACAAGGGAGTGGCGCCAGGCGGAGACGGCGACCGGCAGGCCCTGCTTCGCCTGGAGTTGGGCACCCACCGCGCGGACCTCGACGCGGCGAAGGCCACTCTTCTCTCCTACGCGGACACCGCCTGGGAGCGGGCGTCGCAACACCAGCCGCTAGAAGAGAAAACGCACCACGGGATGTGGGCGGCCGGCGCCCATGGCGTGCGGGTCGCGTCGGAGGTGGTGCAGTGGTGCTTTCGGATGTCCGGGCCGGCGGGGCTGTACGACGGCCATCCCCTCCAGCGGCGCCTGCGCGACATGTTCACCATCGCTCAACACGGCAATGTGGCACCGAGTCACTCGGCGTCCCTGGGAGGGGCGCTGCTGGCCGGTGAATGATCTAGATCTTCGACTCGATCAAATCGATCGAGTTCTCCAGCCCGAACACCTTGAAGAAGGTGCCCATCCGCGGCCCGGCGGACTGACCGATCAGGCATTCGTAGAGAGCTTGGAACCAGTGCCGTAGGGACTCGAAAGGGTAGGCCTTGCCCACTTCGTAGACCACCGTCTGAATGTCTTCGGCGCTCGCCTCCGGATCGAGGGAACGCAGGCCCTTCGCCAGCTCACCGAAGGCTTCGGCTTCCAGCTCCGAAGGGGTGCGTAGCTTCAGATTCGGCTCCACGAAGTCGGCGTAGTAGCGCACCGCCCGCTTCAAGAGCCGCTCGGTCTCTTCCGACGGATGTTTCGGCGAGTCCGGCAGGTAGCGCCGCACGAACTGCCACAGTTCGTCCGTTTCGCGCACGTGCGCCACGCTCGCTAGGTTGAGTAATACCGAGTAGCTCAGGCCGAAGGACTCCGTCGGCACGTCGCCGCTGTGAATGTGGAACAGGGGATCGTTGATCTGCTTCTCCGGCGGCAGCTTGGCGAAGCCTTCCTGGTGCTGCTGGTATTCGTCCATGGTGCGGGGTATGACCCCGCTGTGCAGGCGCTTGGCCTTGCGCGGTTTGCGGTACAGAAAAAGCGAAAGGCTCTCCGGCGTGGCGTAGGCGAGCCACTCGTCGATGGTCAAGCCGTTGCCCTTGGACTTGGAGATCTTTTCGCCCTTCTCGTCCAGGAAGAGCTCGTAGGTATAGGTCTCCGGTGGGCGGCTGCCCAGCACCCGGGTGATTTTGCTCGACAGGATCACCGATTCGAGAAGATCCTTGCCGGACATCTCGTAGTCCACCGCGAGGGCGTGCCAGCGCATCGCCCAGTCGACTTTCCACTGGCACTTCACCCGGCCGCCGGTGACCTCGACGGTCTGCCGCTCACCGGTGGCGTCGTCGAAGGTGATCGTCCCGGCCGCCGCGTCGGTCTCAAGAATCGGCACCTGCAAAACCTCACCCGTGGACGGACACAGCGGCAGGAAGGGCGAGTAGGTGGCCTGGCGCTCCGGGCCGAGGGTGGGGAGGACCACCCGGCGAATATCCTCGTGATGGCGAAGCACCGCCAAGAGGGCCTCGTCGAAGCGCCCGCTCCGGTAGCACTCGGTCGAGGAATAGAATTCGTACTCAAAGCCAAATCCGTCGAGGAATGCGCGCAGCCGGGCGTTGTTGTGGTGGGCAAAACTCGGGTACTCGCCAAAGGGATCCGGCACCTGGGTCAGGGGCTTTCCCAGGTGCTGGGCGATCCGTTCTTGCTGCGGGATGTTGTCCGGCACCTTGCGCAGTCCGTCCATATCGTCGGAATAGCAAATCAGCCGGGTCGGCAGGTCGCTCAGAATCCGGAAAGCGTTCAGCACCATCAGGGTGCGCGCCACCTCGGCGAAGGTGCCGATGTGGGGCAATCCCGAAGGCCCGTAGCCGGTCTCAAACAGCACGTAGCCCTTCTCCGGCGCCTTCTCTGCGTAGCGCTTGACCAGGCTTCGGGCCTCGGCGAAGGGCCAGGCGGGGGACGAAGCGGCCAACTCTTTCAAGGGGTGCATAGGGAAGCTTTCCAACGTGATCGGGTAGGGATTCTGTGACTCCGCGGCGGCGGTTTCGGCGGCCCGCGACTGGAAGCTTCGTACCCTATCAGGCCGCGTGCGGTCAGGACCGCTCCATCGGGAAGGCGACCACCTCGTCAATATGGTCCGCCCCGGTGGCCAGCATCACCAGCCGGTCCACACCCATGGCAATGCCGGCGCAGGGTGGCAAACCCGCTTCAAGGGCGGCCAGCAGGTGCTCATCGATCGGCACCGCCGGCAAGCCCACTCTCGCCCGCGCCCGCAAATCGTCCTCGAAGCGGCGCCGTTGCTCCAGCGGGTCGATCAGCTCGTGATAGCCATTCGCCAGTTCCGTGCCCTCGACGTACACCTCAAAGCGTTCGGCGACCTCCACGCCGTGCCGCCGCACCACCCTCGCCAGGGCCGCCTGGGAGGCGGGGAAGTCGTCCACCAGGGTCGGCCGCCCAAGGCCGAGGTGCGGTTCGACCACCTGGCTCATCAGCAGCTCCAGCCAGCCGTTGCGGTCCTCCTCGCCGAGGCCGACGACGGCGAGGCCCGCCCGCTCTGCGGCGGCGGCCAGCGAGGCAGGGGTTGCCGTGTGCGGATCGATCCCCACCTGCTGCTCGAAGACGTCCCCGTAGCTGGCGAACACCGCTGGCGGCGTGCCGAGGATCGCGCTCAGGAAATCGCTGACCTCGGCCATCAGGGCCCGGTGATCGAAGCCGACGCGGTACCACTCCAACAGGGTGAACTCCGACGCGTGAAGATGGCTCCGTTCATCGTCCCGGAAGGCGCGGCCGATCTGGAAGATCGAGCCGCTACCGGCCGCCAGCAGCCGCTTCATCGCGAACTCCGGCGAGGTCTGCAAGTAGAGGTCACGCGCCCCACCGCCCATTCGAACGCGGGTCGAGAGGCTGTGCAGATGAAGATCCGTCACCGTCGCACCGGCAAGCAGCGGAGTCTCGACTTCGAGGACTCCGCGCTCGGCAAAGAACGAGCGCACCTTGGCGAGCACCTCGGCGCGGGCCACCAGGGCCTCGTGGCTCGCCGTCGGCCGCCAAACCTCCATTGTCAGAGCCCGTCCGCCATCGCTAGCCGAAAAGCGGCCATCTCGCGATCGTTGCGCACCAGCAGATGGTCGCCGACGAGCACCGGGTGATTCCAGGTCTTGCTGGCGAGGGCCGGAAAGCGCGCGACCTCGGCAAAACCGTCCGGTTTGGCCTGCACCAGGGCCAGTTCGCCCTGCTCGGAGATCACCAGCAGAAGGTCCTGCCGCGGCAGCAAGACGAGTTGCCCGCTGCCGTAGCGGCCGCCCTTCCACTGACGTTCGCCGCTTTCCAGCTCGATGCAGGAGAGGATCCGCCCGTCGAAACCGTAGGCATGGCCCCGGTGGACGACGAAGTCGCTGAAGTAGGGCTTCAAGCCTCGCGACGTCCAGAGCTCCTCCGTCGCCCAGCCCTCGGAGCCCTGGTCGACGGCGATCCGACGGATGCCACTGCCGGCGTTGACGCTGATCAATACGTCGCCTTGGTCCGTCAGAGCGGGCTGCAACACCGGGTCGCCCGACCAATCATGCTCCCAGAGCAACTTGCCGTCCGCCACCGCAACGCTCACCAGGCCCTTACCGCGAAGCTGCAAAATCTGCTCGACGCCTCCGAGGGTCAGCAGATGGGGCGAGCTGTAGCCGCCCTTCAGGTTCGGACCGAGCCACCGTGGCTCGCCGGAGTCGAGGTCATAGGCCGCCAGCGCGCCGGAGGCCGCCACCACCACCAGGTCACCGGCCACCAAAGGTGAACTGGCAAAGCCCCAGGTGGGCGGGTTCACCCCGGTATCGGCGGCCACGTCACGGGACCACAGACGGGAACCGTCCTCTGCCCGCAAAGCGTTGAGAACGCCGGTGGCACCGAACGAGAAGATCCGTCCCTGATGGAGGGTCGGCGTCCCCCGGGGGCCAGGACCGGCGTTCGACTCCCAAAATCGCACCGGGTCCCGATGCCTCCACACCGGCTCGCCGGTGGTCAACTCATAGGCTGAGACCACTTCCTCTTCGCCGCGTTGCTCCTGGGTGTAGAAGACCCCGTTCGCGACGGCGAAAGAGGACCAGCCCGGGCCGACCGGCCGCCGCCAAAGCTCCATCGGTGGGGAAGCCGCCCAATCCGTCGCAATCCGTTCCCCGGGCACATCACCGTTTCGATCCACCCCCCGGAACCCCGGCCAGGTACTCCCCAGATCTGCCTCCGCCACCGAGCCCGTTGCAGCCACCTCACCCCGCGCCAGCAACCGCTCCTCCGGCGTGTCCGCCCACCGCCACATGAACTCCGACTCGGCGTTGCCGGTCATCCCCGCGGTCTGGACCAGCGTCCACACTCCACAGCCGAGGGCGATCGCCCCCGCCATCGAAGCCCAGCGCGCACGGACCGAAAGACCTCGAGAGGCCACCGTCCAGACGACGAAAGCCAAACTGATCACCGGTACCGAATAGACGATGAACATCAAACCCATCATTCCGGTGGCGATCGACGGATGGAGCAAGAACCACGCCGACACCATCAGCACCACCAGCAAAGCGACCGCCCCAAAGCGCTCCGCTCGCGGCGCCCGGCTGAAGAACATCCACCAGACGACGATTCCCAGCCCGCAGAGCAGCGCCGCCATCGCCCCGATTGGAACGGCGGCCGGAACGATCAGCGGCAGCCCGAAGCGGGCCAGCCACTGGGTGACGACGAGGACGATGCCCGGCCATAGGCGGAGGGGATGACCTGGGGTCCGTGGTTCTTTCGCAGATGGATTCATGGTCTTGTCCTCACAAGAAGCGGGCGGAAGAGCTCACGCTACCCCTTACTGGGTCGTCCACCGATACGTTCCACTCTCTCACGGACGGACCGAGGATCGGCCTCCGGAGCTTGGGATCGGCCTTCGGAGCTTACGCGCTAGGTCACGAGGGAGTGGGCGTCCTCCCCGCAGAGAGCTTCCCTCTCGAAGGGCTGCTGCTTCGTGAGAGACTGCGGCTTCGTGCCGGAGTGGCGAAACGGGTATACGCAGGGGACTTAAAATCCCCCGGCTGCAAGGCCTTGCGGGTTCGAGTCCCGCCTCCGGCACCAAGTCCGAAGAATTCGGACTTGGTGGCGAAGGCGGGTCTCGGCGACATTGTCCGCGCCTTCGACGCGGACAAAGTGGGACGAGTCCGGCGACATTGTCCGCGCCTTCGACGCGGACAAAGTGGGACGAGTCCGGCGACATTGTCCGCGCCTTCGACGCGGTCAAAGTGGGACGAGTCCGGCGACAATGTCCGCGCCTTCGACGCGGTCAAAGTGGGACGAGTCCGGCGACAATG
>JBCCEF010000019.1 GCA_039030395.1 Acidobacteriota bacterium | reverse complement strand
GGGCGCCTGCACGTCCAGCGGGAGGGCGAGCGGCACGGCAAGTCCCCTTGGATCGAGCTGGCCCGACTAACTCACGTCCAGGTCGCTCGACGGAGAAGCAGAAGCGAATCGGTGGGCGCCTGCACGTCCAGCGGGAGGGCGAGCGGCACGGCAAGTCCCCTTGGATCGAGCTGGCCCGACTAACTCACGTCCAGGTCGCTCGACGGAGAAGCAGAAGCGAATCGGTGGGCGCTAGCACGGCAAGACCTTGGCCATGTTGCAACAAGGCGCTAGGTCGTCGTCCCATAGGCCACTCTTTGGCGTGCCCTGGGCGGCTGTGCCTTGAGCTTCGCCGAGCCATCTGCTGGTACTGGACTAGCCAGCAACCTCCGCACCACCCGTCATGAACCAGTTTCTTGACGGTTGTCGCTTTGTAGGAATAGAATGCCGTTTATTACTGGCCTAAGTTATGCATCTAATTTTCTACACCGAAACTCCTCGGCGGTCTGAGGACTGCCCCGACAGAGGCTGGACCTTGCGCGGTCTTCGAGTTCATGTCTGACGTCATCATCGCGGCGATTGTCGCCGGAGTCGCCAGCGTCGCATCGGCCTTGATCTCGAAGAAGGGCGAGGGCCGCAATGCTGACTCGTCGGCTGCGGATAGACGGCACCTCTTTGGGCTTTCTCGAAAGCAATGGCTCGTTTCCTTAGGTGCCGGCGTTGTTTTCTTCGCGGCCGCGTGGATTGCCCAGGGCCTGTTTCTCGATCGAAATCGCTCCCTCGAGACGCCTCCGTCGGTGACGGAACTCGCCGAGGCGGACCGGGCGATTGCCGTCCTCTCCACCGGCGATGGAGGGTCCAGTCAGTGGGAAGCGATTTTCGTCGATGGTCAGGCGATGGTGCTCGAGGAAGACGACGGTGGCGGCCTGGAGATCCTTCCGAGAATCGACTCCGGCGATCCCGCACGAGTGCACTTGACCTTCCGCCTCATCGACGGCACTTCGGGAGAGCGCACACCGCTCAATACCCGACTTTCGATGACTGCAGGAGATGATTCCGAGTTGAGACTGCCGGACGACGACGAGCCACTCAGCATCAAAATCGTGTCGATCGTGCGCGCTACGACCGAAGATGCCTAGGCGATTGTTCATACACAACATATTGACATTTTCAAATTTTTAGGTCATAATTAACGTGCTTTTTCGGAGTGAAAGGAGGGTGCTCATGAGGCCGACGATTGCCTTCGTCTGTGCTCTGGCGGTGGTATTGCCCGCAGTCGCCGCCGGTACCGAGGATTTCGATACGCTCGTCACCTTACGAGTGCAGTATCAGGGACACATCGCAGAGGTCCAGGTCGTTGCGGGACAAGCGGCCACCGTAGGCAAGTTGGAGAGTCCCGATCGCTACTACACCTTGACCCCTGAAGTCACAGTTCCCCACGACGGCAAGTCTCCAGTCCGTCTCCAACTTGCAGAAGTGACTCAAGTCGGCGCGATCTCTCATACCCTTCCCGTTGAGAATTCTCCGCTTCGTACCGGCCGCATTTCGACCTTTCTGCGAGGCGACTCCCCTCTCGACGTCGAACTCGTCGAGACGAAAAAAGTTCCTCCGAACGGAAATCTTCGCCCGATTCGGTGTTGCATTACCTGCGACGGCGTGACAGTATGCGGAAGTTGCATAGACTCGATCTGCGGGCGCTGCTGCGTCCGGTGACCAGGGGAATCCAACGATGAAAATCAATGCATCGAGAGGCATTTTTCTTGCCCTTATCTTTTCCGCCCTGGTCATCGGGGCCTTCGCCGTCAGCGGTAGTACGAAGCTAGATCAACCGTGGTTCGCGGGAGTCAACACGGGTGGCAAAGACGGAGTGTGGATCGAGATCGATCCGGCTGCTGCGCCGCCGTCGCGAGTGCTGATCGTAGAAGGACAGTTCGCCACGGTACAGATGAAGCCGGGTGGGCCGGTACTGGGGATCCGGGCGGCGAATTTCGGCCTACGGGGTGATTCGACGCGGCTGGACTTATTCGAGATGGACAGTCTCGCGGCGCTGGATGCGCGGCCTAGTCAGCGGCTGGAGTCCGTGGAGCTGACCAAGGGCGGCGGGGCGATTCAGGTTTCCAAGGCGGCCCGTCATGTGGGTCAGGATGGCCTGACCGTCGATTTCGTGGATACCTACCTCGTTTCGCGATAGCCGGCCCGACCAGGGGTGCCCTCCCACTTCCCCTCAGGTCGACCCTTCGTAGAACCTCCCCCGACAGTAGGTGGAACTGCCCCCGACTCAGGGGGCGGATGCCCAGGCTCCTTCCTGGTACTGCCTTCTTTCCCCTGCAAAGCCCTCGATTTCCCTCGCGGGCGGTTGATGGGATCTGACGTCGTGGTCCTGTCCTTGAAATGCCCCGATTGCGGCGAACCGACCTCCCGTGCGGCGGCTCGCTGTGTTCACTGCGGGTTCCTGGTGGCCGGAGAGGGTCGCGCCGCAGCCGAGGCCCTGCCCAACGCCCACTCTGAGACGGCAGATCAGCTTCGGCGGGAGACTCTGGAGATCGAGGAGCGGTCGCGCGTTCGCCGGATTCGCAATGCAGTGGTTGGTGGCCTCGCCGGATTGCTGGTGGGACCGATGGTCGGGAAGTTCTTCGCGGGGATCGTGGATCTGTTCTTGGGGACGTACTACGGCACGCCGGGTGCCGTCTGCGGAGGTTTGCTCGGACTGACCCTGGGAATCTTCTTCGGTCGAAAGTCGATGTAGGCGATTCCAGTGAATCACGGATCCCGTGATTCTGTGATAAGAATCACGCATGCGAAACGTCACTGTCTCTGTACCCGACGGGGTCTATCGCCAGGCCAGAATCAAGGCGGCCGAGCAGGGTCGGTCTTTGAGCGCCCTGGTGGCTGAGTTCCTCTCTAGCCTGAGTGCGGCCGAGGACGAGTTCGACCGGCTCTTGCTGCAGCAGGATGAAGTGCTTGGCGAGATCGTGAATTTCCGGGCCTCGGATCGCCTGGATCGTGACCGGCTGCATGACCGTGCTCTTCGTTGACACCAACATCCTGCTCTACGCGGTTTCAACGGTTCCAGACGAGGGGGCCAAAGCCGCGGTCGCGCGCGAAGTCCTCAGGCGCCGCGATCTGGCGCTCTCTGTCCAGGTGCTTCAGGAGTTCTACCTACAGGCAACGCGAGAGAGCCGCCCGAATCCTCTACGCCACGACCAGGCTGTTCGGCTCGCCGAGGCTTTTTGTCGCTACCCCGTCCAAGAACTCACCCTCGAGGTGGTACAGGCTGCCTTCGTGACCCGCGCCCGCTGGGGGATCTCCTACTGGGACGCCGCGATTCTGGAGGCGGCGCGATCGAGCGGCTGTGACGTCGTCCTTTCCGAGGATCTCACCGACGGCGAGGACTACGGCGGTGTCCGCGTTGAGAATCCGTTTCGTGCTGTCCGCTGAACGGCACCCTGATGGGACAAGCTAGATCACCCACCCAACATGCGTCGGCGCTATGTAGCCCGAGGGGGAATTGAGTTCAGCGTCGGTTGGTAGGCCTTTCGACGAGCGTGCCCGCTCGCCATTCTCCTGCCACCTGCTAATCGAGGTCCGGTTTCCACATCCAGACGGTCTCGCCGGCGTCGCGGTCGTCTTTCACCAGGACTTTCGCTGCGGCGAGCTCGTCGCGCAGTTCGTCAGCACGGCTCCAGTCTTTGCTTTGGCGCGCTTCTTTGCGCTCGGCGATCAAGGCTTCGATCTGCTCGTTGGTGAGCTCGGCATCGTCGGGACGGATGTTCAGTTCTTCGGGCTCGATCGTGAGCAGGCGCAACCCGAGGACCAGGTCGAAGGTTCCGACGAGGCGAAGTTTGTCCAGGTCGCTGATCTCTGGGTCGGCCACGACGGAGGTCAAAACGGCGATGCCTCTTGGGGTGCCGAGGTCTTCGGAAACCGCTTGATCGAAGCGTTCGAGTGCCTCGGCGGCACCGCCGTCGAGTTCCTGTTCGTAGAGTTCGCGCAGGTAACCGAAGGAGCCGCCGGTGGTCGATTCGGCTTCCGCTGAGAGGTCGGCAAGTTGGCGGCCCTCGTCCCCCGTTCGCTCGAGGAGGCCCCGGAGACGGCGGACGATGCGGTCGAAACCGGTGCGGGCGGCGACCAGTCCTTCCTTCGAGAACTCGAGCTGGGTGCGGTAGGTGGCCTGGAGCAGAAAGAAGCGGTAGACCAAGGGATGGACGCCCTTGTCGAGCAGCGTCTGCAGGCGCCAGAAGTTGCCCTTGCTCTTGGACATCTTCTCTTCGCGCATCACCAGAAACTCGCAGTGCAGCCAGTAGTTGACGCCGCTGCCGTCGTCGTTCTGGTAGCCCTGGTTCTGGGCGATCTCGTTGCAGTGATGGACCTGTCGGTGGTCCACCCCGCCGGTGTGGATGTCGAAAGGGAAGTCCAGGTATTTGTGGCTCATGACGGAGCATTCGAGATGCCATCCGGGGAAGCCGCGGCCCCAGGGACTCTCCCACTCCATCAGGCGTCGCTGGTCTGGTGGGGAGCGCCGCCAGAGGCAGAAATCCCACGGCTGCCGCTTGTCTTGATGGGCTGCCACTCGGCTGCCGTGCTGCTGCGCTTCGAGGTTGAGGGCTCCCAGGGCCCCGTAGTCCGCCACCTTGCTGGTGTCGAAGTAGAGGCCGTCTTCGATCTCGTAGGTCAGTCCCTTGTCGGCCAGATCCTGGACGAAGGCGATCATCTCCTGAATGTGCTCCGTCGCGCGCGGATACATGGCCGCCGGGCGAATTCCGAGCAGCTTCAGGTCGGCGAAGTAGGCATCGGTGTAGTAGTTCGTGATCTCGTAGGCGGATCGGTTGGCGCGGCGGGCGGCGACTTCGACTTTGTCCTCGCCTTCGTCGGCGTCGCTGGTGAGATGTCCGACATCGGTGATGTTGATGACGTGGACGACATCGAAGCCCTTCCACTGTAGGACTCTGCGCAAGGTGTCTCCGAAGACATAGGCGCGCAGGTTGCCGAGGTGGGCGTAGTTGTAGACCGTCGGGCCGCAGGTATAGATGCGCACACCGTCCTCGCGCAGAGGCTCGAAGGGCTCGAGCTTGCGGGTCATGCTGTTGAACAAGGTGACCTGCGATGCATCCGTCATGGCGCGCGAAAATTCCTCTCCGGTGGGATGGTGATGTATCGAGCTTCTTCGGACCGCAGGATGAGGACGGCATCTGCGTGGTCCCCCTTCGCCGCCGACCGTTCCGGCTCAGGCGCAATGGTATCTAAAAAGTTTGACCGATCACTTCGAGATCGTTCCGGTCAACAAAAGGGTCGATCGGTCCGAACCCTTGACCAGCCGCTGGCCCCAAGAGGTTCGGTGAGGGACGTTCTTTCGCAGTAGAGCGCTCTGCTCCAGCAGAAGGCCCTGCCGGCGCCAGGCCTCCTTGAACTCCTCACCGGAGGCCATCAGGTCGAGGGGTGGCATACCAAGACGCTCCCGATAGTCGTCATCCTGGAACACGGAGTAGTTGACCAGCGCCGTGAACCGGGCGCCGGGGCGGGCCAGGCCGGTGAGGCCTTGGAGCAGCCAGGGCTCGGCGGCGACGACGCCGCGCAGCAGAGAGCCCCAGGGAAAGTTGATGGTGACGTGGCTCGCCAAGCCGGTCAGTTCCGGCGGCAGGTCCTCGGCCGAGGCCACCACGAATAGGGCGTTGGCGGCGCCGCCGCGGGCGGCCTTGGCGGCAGCGCGGCGGGAGGTGTCGCGCATGGCGTCCTGCACCGCGTCCAGGCCGATGGCCAGGGTCTCCGGATGGTCTCTCGCCCAACCGAGGACGAACCGGCCGTCGCCGGTACCGAGATCGACCAGCACCTCCTCAAAGGGCGCGGCCCGTTCGGTGACCTCCTCACGGTCCATCAAGTGGACCTTCTTGCCGACGACGACCTTCATACTCGAACGTCAATCCTCTCCGGCGACGGATTCGTCCGCCAGCCGCTGGACCCATTCGTAGGCGCGGCGGCGCGGCCAGCCGGTCTCGGCCTCCAGGGCACGGCTCAGACTCCGCACTGAGGCGCCTCCTTCGAGCAGCGCGCGCAGCAGGGTCGCCGGCACGTCGCCTTCGTCCGAGCGATCTCCGTCCACCGCCACGATCAGCGGATCGGCCGCACGAAAGCGGGCGAGATCTCCGGCATCCATGGCGCCGGCGCTGCCGCGCAGGTAGCGTTCGTCCCGGCTTCCCCACCCCTGGGCCAGACAGATCGATCGATCGCCGAGGGTCTCCAGCACCGCCGCGCACACCGCTTCGGCGGAGATCTCGACGCGACGGAAGACACAGGGCGTCGGCGACCGCCCCATCCCCTGGAGGCGGCGCCGAAAGCGCTGCGGACGCCGTTGCGGCTGCTCCTCGACAGCCCAGTCGGTGCCCTCGAAGGCGGCAACCCAGAGGGTGGTGAGGGACGGCGCCACGCCGCCGAGCGGGCTGACGGGGATGCCGGCCTGCACCGCCTGCCGAACGAATGGCCGTAGACCGGCGTCGTCCGTATCCGGCACGACCACGGCGAGCCTTTTCCCGGTCTTCAAGCGTTCGAGCAGAGCGCCCCTTTTTCGCTCGGCAAACGGCAGGCCTTCGGCCGGACCTTGCAGTTCCGCGATCAACTCAACGAGATCATTGGGATCCGGCGCGGCCAAGGCGTCCACCGCCCGCAGGCGCTCGGCAGGTTCGGGAGCCAGGGCCGCCCGCCTGGGATGCGGCAGAACGAGTAGGGACAGCGCGCCGGCAATGGACGGCTCCCCCACTTCTTCGATCACCACCTCCAGCACCGACTCCGAATCCTGGAGGACGGCCGCCAGGCCCCGGTCGAGGTGACTGGCGGCCCGGCTCGCGCCGCTCGCGAAGGTGTTGCCGAAGATCTGGTCACTCAGGCGGAAGACCAGGGACGGCCGCACGCCGACGAAGGGCGAAACGGTGCCCACGATTTCGGCACGATGCGATCCTTGCCGCAGGCGCATGCGCATGCGCACTCTGCCCCGCAGGCGGGCAACGGCAAGGGGATCGAAGTCCGCCGCCACGCCGACCACGCACGTCGCCCGCGGAGTGATCTCGGGGTCGCGAGTGACTTCGAGGGTTTTGTGGTGGGTCGCCCGGATATTGGAGTGTCCGCGGCAGCTAAAGCGCACGATCATCGTTCACTCCGCCGCGGGAAAGGCCAGCAGGGCGAGGTATTCGACGTTGCCCTTGCCGCTGCGGGATCCGCCGCCCGCAATGGGAGAGCGGACCGTCGAGAGCACCTCGACACCGCTGTCGCCGAGTTGCCCGACCACCCGGCGGAAAATGCGTTCCGACTCCTCCGGCGGCAAGACGCCCTTGCGGAGGAGCTTCTTCTCGTCCGGCTCGATCTCGTAGTGCGGCTTGATCAGCGAGATGTGGCGCCCCCCCTGGCCCAACCAGCGGCGCGCCACCTCGACGGCGACCGACTGGCGGGTCCAGGAGAGGTCCGACACCACCAGATCCACATTCTCATCCGGCGGTGGGGCGTGGAGAACGTTGGAGCGCTCACGCACCTCCACGCGGCCGTCGATGCGCAAGGAGTAGTCCAGCACCCCGTAGCCCGTATCGAGGGCGATCACCCGCCGGGCGCCGCGCTGCAACAGGCAGTCGGTGAAACCTCCGGTGCTACAGCCGAAATCGGCGCACAAGAGGCCTGCGACGCTCAGCTCGAAGTGGTCGAGGGCGTGGTCCAGCTTGAGGCCACCTCGGGAGACGAATTTGCGCATCGTGGAGGATGCAATCTACCAGAGGCGCCGCCCGCTGCCGAAGGTCCGGCTAGCGGTCCAACACGAACTCCCGGTCGCCGCGCCAGCCGTCTTCCGCATCGCCCGAAAGGGTGACGATGCCCTCGGTGCTGATAGTCTTCGAAGTGAGCTGTAGCTAGCCCCCTTTGATCCGGCGGCGCCGGGCCTGCAACGGAATTCTGACGAGCGAGACCGCCACCATGACGAGGAGGGAGCCAGCGCCCCGAGCGGGTCACCGAATCCTGTGGACGGACGGGCTGCTTTCCGTTTTCCTGGCCGTCCTCGCCCTCTTCCTGGCCCTCCCTCGCACAATGCTCGGCGGCCTGCGGCGGGTGCCCGGCGACTGCGGCGACAACCGCCTGAACCATTTCCTCCTCGAACACACCTGGGGCTGGCTGACCGGCGAACCGCGGCACGAAGTGCTGTGGGATCTACCGATCTTTTTTCCGGTGGGCGAAAATAGCTACGCCTACACAGACTTCCTACTCACCTTCGCCCCGCCCTACTGGCTTTACCGTGCCCTCGGGGCCTCGCCGGACAGTGCCCACTGGGGCTGGCTGGTGACCATGCTCGGCCTCAACTTCGCGGTCGCGTTCCTGTTGCTGCGCCGGGCCGTCGGGGTCGGGCGCCTGCCCGCCGCTCTCGGCGCCTATTTGATCGCCTTCCCCATCTCCCGCCTGAATCAGATCGGCCACTCTCAGCTGATGCCGATGTTCTTCGTGCTGGTCGGCATTTGGGCGGTCCTGCGCTACGGGCAGAACCTGGTCCGGGCTCAGGAGACGGGCGACGATCGCGTGCGCCGCCGGGCCATAGGGGTGATGGCCCTAGCGACCGTCGCGCAGCTCTACGGAGCCTTCTACACCGGCGCTTTCTGGCTGCTGAGCCTCGCCGTGCTGACGCTCTGCGCCCTGACGATGGGCGCCTTCCGGCGACCGCTGTTGCAGTCCCTCCGGCGCGATGTCGGGTATCTTCTCGCCGGGGCCGCAGCCTCGGCCCTGCTGCTCGTGCCCTGGATGCGTCACTATCTGGCCGCGGCGTCGGAGGTCGGCTACCGCTCTTGGGACGCCATCGCGGGCTATATCCCGCGACCGATCAGTTGGATTTTCGTCAGCCCGTTCAGCGACATCTACGGTTGGATGATCGAGGCGCCACCCTTTTCGTGGCTGGGCGCGCCGCTCGAACAGGCGATCGGCATCGGTTTCGTCACCACTCTGGTCACCCTCGCGATCTACTGGCGCTCTCGTCACCTCCCGGCGATGCAGTTGCTCGCCGTCACCGGGGTGGTTCTGGTGCTCTCGACGACGCTTTTCTTCGGCCACAAAGCATCGATCTGGCGAGTCCTCTTCGAAGTGGTGCCGGGGGTTTCGGCAATGCGCGCCGTCAGCCGCATCGGCATGTTCATTCTGCCCTTACTGGCGGCCTTCGCCATCGCCTGGCTGGTGGATCGGGTGCGCGGTCGAGAGCGCCTCGCCGTCTTCGCAATCGCACTGCTGTGCTGCCTGGAGCAGAAAGGCACCGCGCTGACCTCCGACGCCCTGCGCGAGGGGGAGATGGTGGACTCCATCGTCGCTCGGATCAATCCCGAGGTCGAAGCCTTCTACTTGACCCAGAACGGCGGCCACGCACCGAACTGGCTACTCCACATCGACGCCATGTGGGCCGGCGAGCGAGCCGGAATTCCCTCCGTCAACGGCTACTCCGGCCAGATTCCGCCGGACTGGCCGGACGATCTCTGGCCGGCCAAGACCGATCGCCGCTGGATTCGCCGCCACGTGCGCTGGACCCTGACCCAGTGGCTCGCCGAGCACGGGCAGGATCCATCCAAGGTGCAGTTTCTCCAGCTCGAACCGGGCTACCGGTCGGACGGCGGAGCGATCTGCCGCTAGCGCAAACCACAGCGCCGGCTGCCGCCTTTTCGGCACTCGGCTCCGAGCCCGTAAGGCGAGGCGGCGCCCGAGGCGCCGTGGATGGGGTGAGCCCGAAAAGTCATGACTTTTCGGGCGAGGGGGCGCCTAGCCCCCTGGCAACAAAAGCTAGCAGGGAAGCTGAAATCCTAGGCCGAAGGCCTGGTTCAGCCACCTGCTAGCGCTTGCCCTTGAAGAGCTTGAGGAAGAAGATGCGAGCCGCCACTTCGCCTTCCGCCGGGCCGTCGAGGGCGTAGCCGACTTCGAAGTTGACCAGCATCTGCCAGGGCAACGCCACCGTGCCGCCGGCACCGATTCCGGCCAGCAGCTCGCTGTCGAGGCCGACGTCCTCGGAGGTCGCCCACACCGCGTCGCCCTCGACTTCGAGGCGCAACTGGTCGCCGGCATTGAGGCCGTAGGAGAGGTGAAGGGCCTGGCCTTCTTCCGCCCGCACCAGCCCGCCCGGATAGCCGTTCAGGGAGATGTCGCCGAACAAGCCGAAGTCGTAGCGCGAGAAGCGGTCGAGGTTCTCGCCGTCGAAGTGTTCGATGCCCACCGAGAAGGCCTTGAAGGTCGACAGCCAGAAGGTCTTCGAGAGGGAGGCCTGCCAGCGGGCGAACTCCTCCTGATCCGGATCGAACTCGTCGTTACCGGGAAGGCCCCAGAACTCCCAGTCGGCGCGCCGGTTGAGGCTGCCGGACAGCTCGAAGTTGTAGCCGCCGCGATTGAAGAAGAACTCGAGTTGGCCGGTGTGGGTGAGGGTGTCCTGGGGCAGCACAAAGCCCTCCGCCGTGTCATCCGCTTCGCTGAAGCCGGTCCAGCCCAGGCGGTAGGTGAAATCGACCTTCGAGTACTTGCCGAGGGGGCGGCCGAGGAACAGAGATACGGCGCCGCCTCGGCTCTCAATCTCCTCTTCTTCCACCTCGCGGCCGTCCCGGAAGAGCTCGTCCCCGGTATCGATGAAGAAACCGGTGGCGGCGGCGCCGGCGTTCCAACGACTCCCGAAGAGCTCCGGTTCGGCCAGGTTGACGTTGATGAAGGGACCGGCGAAGAAGACATTGAGCTGGTTGCCGCTGTCTTTGAAGTCGAAGTCCAGGTAGTTGAGGCCGGCCAGGGGCAAGGGAAAGTCGACGGTGCCGTCCCAGAACACGCCACCGACCAGGAACAGCCGGCTGGTCTTCTGCTCTTCCTCGACGTAGCGGTTACCCTCCTGGTCCTTGCGCAAGTAGCGCAGGCCTTCGGCCGTGTCGCGCACCATGGTGAAGTCGGAGGCGCGAGCCGCTTCCCGCGCCTCGTCGAAACCCTCGCCGTTGATCACCAGGGCCGAAAGCACCGTTTCGCGCTCCAGGGGCACGGTGGCGGAAAACAGCGACAGGGTCTGCTGGCTGACAATGCGAAGCGGCAGCACTATGGCCTCACGGCCCCAGGCGGTGGCGGCACCGTCTTCGCCGATGGGCGAAAAGTAGGTGGTCTCCTCATTGGCGATCACCTCCCCTTCCAGGCCGAGTTGCGAGGCGCGGGTACGCACCCGGCTGTAGATTTCCCGATCCACCCACACGGTGCCCTGGAATAGGTTGCCGGTGGCGTCCGGATCCACCGGTTCGAAGTCCACCACCCAGCAGTCGCGGCCGTCGACCGTGTCGGTACCGCGCAGGCGGTATTCGTACTCCTTGGTAAAGCGGATCTCCACCGGCAGGGCGGCGGCCTTTTCCGGCTGGAACAACGGCAGCTCCGGCAGGCTCTTCGAGCGCCAACGCACGCCATCCACGTAAAACTCCTCCCACACCCAGTCAAAGCCTTCGCCGCGGCGGAAGAAGAAGTCGCCCGCGTAGGTTGCCTCGATACCGCCGCCACCGGGCCCCTGAACCCGCAGGTGCAAAGTGTTGCGCGCCTGGTAGCGATCGATTCGGCGGGCCTGGCGGTCTTCGAAGGCCTGCAGGCGGCGCAAGATCTCCTCCACCGGCATCTGCCGCTCGTCGGCCACCTCGATGCGCTCGTCCAGGCCCTGCAGTTCCTGCGCGCTCAAGCGGTCGACCCGCAGCACCAGCGCCGGACCGGGAGCGTCGACGGTGAGAAACAGGCGCCCGCCGCCGCGGCTTTGGTCGAACACGATGTCGTCCTCACCGGAGGTGAGATCGACGAGGCGCGGGCTGGCGAGCTGCGCATCGTCGAAGGTCAGGGAAACGGATTCGGCATCCGGCTCCGGCTCGACCACCACCCGCAGATCCAGATCTGCTCCCCGCACGAATGCCCAGGCGCCCGCCGCTCCGGAGGGCGAAGCGGCGGCATTGTAGGAGAGGTCGCCAGCGAATTCCCGCGCCAGGGTGACGAGCGGCGCCAACTCCTCTGCCGTGATCGCCGGACGATCGAACAGGGTCATCGCGGCGCCGGCCACACGACCTTCGGCAGCCTTCGCAAGGACCTTTTCCGGAGCCGATGGCCAGGACACCGCATCCAGCACCAGCGGCACGCCCGGATCCAATTCGGCCAGCGCACTGGCCGCCACCGCAAGATCGCCGCCCGGCCTGAGCGCCACGGTGTCGACGTAGGCCGCGACGTCTTCGCCGTAGAGTGACCTGAGGGCGTCCGCACCGGCGGCGAGGGGGCCGACGGCGAAGCGAGCGCCGGGAGCGGCACCGGTCACCACCACGGCCGCGCGTTTGATCAGGTAGCCCAGATCCGCCGAGTCCGCTTCACCGGAGGAAGGCTGCCAAACGGCCTGAACCGTCAACCCTGTACCGCGACCGGCGGCGACCAGGGCAGCGAGGGAGCGGATTTCCGCTTCGAAACCCTCGAGGTTCTGGCGGATTGGCCGCGGGGTGCGAAAGATCACCCGCAACCAGGGCCGCGCCCCGGCCTCGGCGAGGGCCCGGGCGGCAGTGCCGTCGCCGGATCCGTCGAGGACGGCGGACCAGGCCACGAAAAGCGGCTCGTCCTCTGCCAGTGCGGGGCCGGCGGCAAGCAAGTCAGCGGCCGCCCGGGGATCTTCCACCTGAACTCCGGCACAGGGTGCGCAGTCGAAAGTGGTGGCGGAGATCGATCCCGTCGAAAGAAGAAGCGCCGGACCCAAAGCCAAGAGGGCGGGAAGGCGGAATGGAGCAGGTGAACGTCGATTGGTGAACATCGCTACCCTTTCAGTGTGGTGTCGCGCCGGATTTCAGATCTCGGATGGCAGGGCGTCGCCACGCGCTGGTTCGCGCGTGACGGCCGCTAGTTTAAGACGTTCCGCGAAGCGTTTCGATAGCAGGGCGTGAGCCTGCCCCGAGCGGGCGGCGGCTCCGAGACGACCGCTGCCCCTTGACCCGCCCGTTGAACTCGAATACATTGCGAATCACTCATCGAGACCGGCAGAGGGAAAGGCCCATTGACGCCGGGGCAACCTTTGGAGTTCACCACTCCGAAACGGTGCCAAGTCCTACGGAAGCCGATCAGGCGAACCGAGAGATGAGTTGCCGCGGCATCGCCCACGGGCGGAAGGAAGCGGCAGCGAACCTCCTTCAGGCCTTCGATGAGCGACATCGAACGAGGAGGAATCGCCGGTGCTTTCATCCCCAACGCCAGCCAGCAACGTCAGTGATCGTCCGCTTCCCGGACACGGCGGAATCCCGCTCCTGCGACTCCCTCTTCGATCCCCCAGCCCTCGGATCGGGCTTGTCCCGGCCAGAGTTCTCATGGACATCTCTCAACGCTTCAAGGGAGTCAACTGCACATGATCACCACGAATCTCGGATACCCCAGGATCGGCCCTGACCGCGAACTGAAAAAACTCGTCGAGGGTTTCTGGCGCGGCAAGGTCGGGCGCGACGAGCTGCTGGCCGGCGGCAAAGCACTGCGCCTGGCCGGCTGGAAACGCCAGCAGCAGGCAGGGATCGATCTGATCCCCTCGAATGACTTCTCCCACTACGACCAGGTGCTCGACCACATCGCCATGTTCGGCGCCATCCCGGAGCGCTACGGCTGGGCCGGCGGCGCGGTCGATCTCGACACCTATTTCGCCATGGCCCGCGGCACCCAGGCGGCCACCGCGATGGAAATGACCAAGTGGTTCAACACCAACTACCACTACATTTCGGCGGAGCTGGACGGATCGTTCTCCCTCACCGAGAACCGTCCGTTGACCGCCTGGCAGGAGGCGAAGGACGAGCTGGGGTTGGCCACCAAGCCGGTCCTCATCGGCCCGCTCACCTTCCTCAAGCTAGCCAACAACCCCCGCGGCCTAGCCTACGAAGGTCTGCTGGCGGATCTGCTGCCGCTCTATGCGCAAGTGCTGCGGGAGCTGGCCGCCGCCGGCGTCGAGTGGGTGCAGATGGACGAGCCCGTCGCGGTGATGGATCTCACCGCTGAGGAGCTCTCCCTGCTGACCGCCAGCTATCGCTCGTTGGCCGAGGAAGACACCCCGAAGCTGATGGTGCAAACCTATTTCGACGATCCCGCCGGCAACGGCGAAACGCTGATGAATCTGCCGGTGGCGGGCATCGGTTTGGACCTGGTGCGCGGCGCCGAGAGCCTGGCGACCCTGGAAGCGCACGGCATCCCGCAGGATAAGGTGCTCGGCATCGGCCTGATCGACGGACGCAACGTTTGGCGGACCGACCTGGACGAGGCCCTCTCCACCCTCGAGCGCATCGGCCGCCGGGTGAATCTCGATCAAGCTCACCTCGGACCGAGCTGTAGCCTCCTCCACTTGCCGGTCACCACCGATCTCGAACAGGCCCTCGACCCTTCGATCCGCGAGTGGATGGCCTACGCCGACGAGCGGCTGGACGAGATCGCCCTGCTGCGCCGGGCTCACGATGAGGGCGCCGAGGCGGTGGCTCACGACTTGGCCGAGAACCGCGCGGTGATCGACCGGCGGCGGCGCGATCCCCGCCTGTCGAACCCCGCCGTGGCGGAACGCCTGGGTGCCTTGAGCGAAAGCGACTACGCCCGCGACACGCCGGATCAGGAGCGCCTGGCCCGGCAGAAGGAGCGCCTCGACTTGCCGCTCTTGCCCACCACCACCATCGGCAGCTTCCCGCAGACCGCCGAGGTGCGCGCCGCCCGGGCGCGCTACCGCAGCGGCGAGCTGTCGGCGGAGGACTACCGGTCCTACCTGGACGACAAGTTCCGCGAGGTGATCGCCCTGCAGGAGAACCTCGGCCTCGACGTGCTGGTGCACGGCGAGTTCGAGCGCAGCGACATGGTGGACTTCTTCGCCCAACGACTGGACGGGGTGGCCTTCATCGAGGGTTGGGTGCAGTCCTACGGCACGCGCTGCGTGCGTCCGCCGTTGATCTACGGCGACGTCTCGCGGCCGGAGCCGATGACCGTCGAGGTCTCGGCGCGGGTCCAGAAGATGACCGACAAACCGCTGAAAGGGATGCTCACCGGACCGGTGACCATCCTGATGTGGAGCTTCCCGCGCAACGACATCGCGCCCCAACGCATCGCCGATCAGCTCGCCCTCGCCATCCGCGACGAGGTGAGAGATCTCGAAGCGGCGGGGATTCCGGTGATTCAGATCGACGAGCCGGCTTTCCGCGAGGGCCTGCCCCTGCAGCGCGCTGACCGGCCGGCCTACGAGGAGTGGGCGACCCGCTCCTTCCGCCTGTCTTCGAGCGGCGTGGCCGCCGACACGCAGATCCACACTCACATGTGCTATAGCGAGTTCAACGAGCTGATGCCGGCCATCTACGCCCTCGGCGCGGACGTGATCTCGATCGAGAACTCGCGCTCCGCCAGCGAACTGCTGGAGGCGTTCCGGGACTTCGACTACGACCGCGGCATCGGGCCGGGGGTGTACGACGTCCACAGCGAGCGGGTACCGGCGGCGGAGGAGATTGCCGATTTGCTGCGCCGCGCCTCGAAGGTGCTCGACGTGGAGCGCCTGTGGGTGAACCCGGACTGCGGTTTGAAGACCCGCGGACCGGCAGAGACGGAGGCCGCCTTGCGCAACCTGGTCACCGCTGCCCGCCAGGTGCGTGCCGAGCTAGCCGGCTGAGCGAGGAGCGGGAAACGGGCCTGCAATGGGGCACGAGGTGGGCGCCGCGGCTGGGTCGCGACGCCCACCGGTTGACCTAAGGCCGAGGCGCAGGGCAACTTTCTTCCCAGGTGTCCCAAAAAGGCGACTCAGCCCCACTTACTTAAGAGAGTAGGTAACAGGGCCTCTCCGGTTGTCGGGGAGCGATGCCAACCCATTTTGTGAGCGTTTTCTGAGGCACCATCGATTTCGAGGCACTGCATTCCAATCCTCGCCCGTCCATAGGCACTGAATGAACCCCGCTCTCTAGGAGACCCGACCATGATCAGCGATTCCAACACCGAATTCGACAACGAGCGCGTCGGCCCGCGCGGCGGCACAACCACCCTGACCAAGAGCGGCATGGTCCGCAAGAATTTCTGGCTGCCGGTGGACGAGGCCGAAGCTCTGCGGCTGAAGGCTTTCAACGAACGCCGCACTGAGGCGGACATCATCCGTCAGGCTTTGCGCGGCACCCTGGGCCTCGAAGACTAACCCCCGACGACTGACCCCGTCGCCCCCTCCCCGCGCCTTCCGCCGTCGGAATTTCCGACGACGGCGGAGGGCCGTCTCGGATCCCCTTTTCTCTCAAGCGGTCCGCCGAAAGATCTCCAAATAGCTGTCCAGCGCGGCCAGTGGCAAGCGATCCGCCATCGGCTGGACCATGCGCACGCCGGCGGCCCGCATCCGCCGCGTCAGGCGCCGGTTGGCGAGCAGGATTTCGAGTGCCGTCGCCTGAGCGTAGGCATCGGGCACCTCGGCCGGCGGTTCCTCCGCCAGGGCGGCCAGCTCCGGATCCTGCAGGTTGAGCAAGATTGGGCGGTGGCGACGCTGTTCCAATCGCAAGAGCGCGCCGCCCAGCAGTTCGCCGGCCGCCAAATCGACCACCGACGTGAACATCATCACCGTCGCCTGGCGCGGCGAGGCTCTCAGCGCCGCCTCGACGGCCAGATCGTAGGCCGGTTCCTCCAGGGTCGCCTCGCAATCGTAGAGCCGTCCGTAGACCTCGGCCATGCGGGAAGACGCCCGCACCACCCGCTCCACCCGGTCCGAAAAAGCGATCACCGTCACCCGATCCCCGCGCGCCGCCGCCACCCGAGTGAGGGCGAGGGCGGCCGCCAGGGCGTGGTCCAGTTTGCTGCGGTTGCCGTCCATCGAGGCCATGGTGCGTGCCGCGTCGAGAAGGATCACCAGCCGGGCTCCCCGCTCCCAAGTCTCCTCGCGGCTCACCAGTCGGCGATGGCGCGCGGTCGCCTTCCAGTGGATGCGGTTGAGCGGATCGCCGGGCAGATACTCGCGCAGGGCGTAGAGCTCCGAGCCCAGGCCCAGGAGCTGGCAATCCGGTACCCCCAGGCTGCGCCGCTGGGCGAGGGCCAGCAGTTGTCCGACCCGCCCGCCCCAGCGCACCTGAGGAAAGATCCGGTGGAACTCCGGCGCGACCAGGTCGCGCTGCGCCCAGGCCAGCCCCCAAGGGCCGAGCACCCTCGCCGTCAGCGGCGCCACCGAATGCTCGCCGCGCCGCCGGGGTACCAGCCGCTGTTCCCAGCGACTTCGCCCGGCGGCCGGGAGAGTCAGTTCCTGGCGCGCCGCCCGCGCCGCGAGGGCCGGCGCCAGGCCGTCCCGCAGGCGCACCGTCACCGGCCGAGGGGAGCGCGAAGCCACCTCCACCACCAGCGTGGTTTCGGCGCCCTGGACGAGCATCGGCGGCCACCGGCGGTCGGCCGTCACCGCTTCCGAAGCAGCTCGCCGAAAATCGATCAGAAAGGCGGCGAGCAGCAGCCCGTCGAGGACCAGGGCGGCAAGTACCAGCCACGGCACCAGCAGGCCCGCCGATAGCAGCAGGGTGTTGAGAGCGACGGCACCGATCAGGCGGGCGGACGGCATGGGGAGTCTCCGCGGCTAGTGCGGCACCTCGACCGCCTCGACGATACCGGCGAGCACGCTGTCGACGGTGTGGCCTTCGAGTTCCGACTCGGCGGAGAGCAGCACCCGGTGCCCCCAACAGGCGGACAGGAAGCGCTTGAGGTCGTCCGGCAGTACAAAGTCCCGGCCTTCGATGAGGGCGGCAGAGCGCGCGGCGCCGAGGAGCGCCAGGGCGCCGCGCGGGCTGATCCCCAACTCGAGATGCGGAGATCGGCGCACCGCCTCCGCCAAGCGCTGGAGGTAATCGAGCAGCTCCTCGGCAACGTGGACCTCCGCCGCCGCCCGGCGCAAAGCGGTAGCGGTGGCAGGGGTCACCACCCCCGGGGCCTTGCCGGCCTCGGCGTCCGTGGCCGGGTTCAGGGTGCCGGCGAGAAATCGGCGGTAGATCTCCAGCTCCGCGTCGCGCACCGGCATCTCCAGGCGGATCCGCATCAGAAACCGATCGAGCTGGGCCTCCGGCAGCGGGTACACGCCTTCGAGTTCGATCGGGTTTTGGGTAGCGATGACGAAGAAGCCACCCGGCAACCGATGCGAAACGCCGTCGATCGTGACCTGGCCTTCCTCCATCGCTTCGAGCAGAGCCGCCTGGGTCTTGGGTGGCGTGCGGTTGATCTCGTCGGCCATCAAGACCTGGGTGAACACCGGCCCGCGCAGCAGCCGGAAGGACTGGCTGTGGGCATCGAAGACATTGGTGCCCAAGAGATCCGCCGGCATCAGATCCGGCGTGAACTGCACCCGTCGAATGGGCACCCCCAGGGTCGCCGCGAAGGTGCGCGCGAGGAGGGTCTTGCCCAAACCGGGCAAGCCTTCGAGCAACACATGACCACCAGCCGTGTAGGCGCTGAGGAGCGCCTCCACCACTTCGTTCTGACCCAAGACCTGTTGTTCGATTGCCGCGATCAGCCGATGGGCCGAGCCGTGAGGGGTCTCACTCTTGGTTTCGTCGGTCATTCCCTGGCCTCTCCATCGTGTTTCAATTTCCTGCCGTGTCCGTTACTTTCCGCGCCGACGCCAGCGCGCCAGGCGGCGGGCCAAATTCAAGAACTCCGGCGGACCCGCGGTCGCCGCTTCATCGCGCCAGGCCGCCGGAACGGAACGCCCGTCCACCCATGCGTCGGAACGATCGAGAAGGGCCCGAGCCGCCGATCGGTGGTGACCGCTCTGCCGGTGGAGACGACCCAGGCTCCGCAGGAAGGCACCGGTGGATCCCACCACCACCGGCGGCTCCCGCCAGGGGGGACCGAAGCGGCGACCGAGGGCCAGCACACCCAGACCGTACAGCACCAGCAGGTGAAAACCGAACCAGGTGAACACCCTCCGATAGCGGCCCGCGGCCGCGGCGGTCTCCGGGTCCTCGATGCCCAGACCCTGCTCGTCGAATCGCCAAGTCGGCGGAAAGTACCCCGCCAGAGCAAACACAAGAGAAGCGTTGTCGCCGCGCCACAACCCGCTGTTGGCGAGCACCGGGGCCGGCAGCACCACCGTCCGACCGCCCCTGCGATCGAAGGCGTACACCAACTCCTCCCCGCCAGGCCCCCGGAACCATATTTCGGCACCGTCCGGCGGAGCCGGAGCCCAGGTCGGCGCGGACAAGACCAGTCCGTAGCCGGAAGGCTCTAGCGGTTCCAGGGACCAAACCTCCTCCTGGTGGCGCTTCCACGCACCATAGGACAGGGGCGGCTCGGAACGAACCTGCTCCAAGGGACAGCCCAGGCGGGCGAAGAAATCGCTCTCCCCCGGACTGTTCTTGCCGGAATAGGCCACCAGCAGATCCCCGCCGGCGGCTCGCTGTTCGACCACTCGGCGGATGCGCTCGGCGCGACGGCTCGGCGACAACGGCCAAGGAAAGATTTCGACCAGTACGCCCTCACCGGCCGCCATCCCGGGATCGTGGAGCGCCGCATCGATCCCGGCTTGCTCCAGCAGGAGGCGGGCTCCCATCCAGCCAGCGGGTCCCTTCGACAAGCTGCTGGCGGGCATTCTCGACGATCCGACCAGAGCGAATACCAAGGCGGCCAGAAAAGCCACCGACAGGGCGACGGGAAGAATGGCGCGCTTCATCGCAGGCGCCCCTCAAGGTCTTCGAGCAGCGAGCGGACTTGCGGCACCTGCGGCGCTATGGGCCCATAGCGCAGGCGGTCCAACACCGACACGCTATCGGACAGATCCGGGCGCCGACTGCGCCGAATGAGCTCGCGGCCGGTCCAGCTCGCCAGGGTAGTACTTCGGGCGGCCTCTTGGGCCGTATCGGGCGCCGTACTCTGCGCCAGACGTTCCGCCAGCCACCACCAGAGAGCCTCCAGGGCGCCGGAGGTGTCCCCCCGATCGAGACGGCGGAAGAGTTCGCTGCGCCAATCGGGCGTTCCGACGGCGGACTCTGTCGCCGGCAGCGGCTGTTCCGCCTCGCCGACAGTGGCCGACCGGCGGCGGATCATCCACCGGACGGCGGCCCACAGCAACGCGCAGAGAGCGAGAACGATCACCGTCCAGGCAACGCCCTTCAACAGCCGGCGTGACGGCGTACCGACTTCGAGGTCGACCCGCGACCTGAGGCGGTCGACCAGTCGCTCGATCGTCTGGCTGATCCACTCACTGAGCCCCGGGGTGGCCGCTTCTCGCTCGAGACCGTACTGCTCGTAGATCGGCTCCACGGCCGGCCGATCGCCGGCCGTCGACGGCGGCTGAGCCGTCCACCCGAGAGTCACCAGGCAGGCGACGGCAAGGCCGAGGAAAGCTCCTCCGCCTCGCCACCGACGACCCACCGCCGCACTTCCCTCGGTCAGGCGGAACCTCCCCCACGATCGGGCGGAGGATTGGCGGGGCCAGCCGGTGGCGATGGAGGCTCTGCCAAGGGTTCGAGGGCGTCGAGGGCGGATTCGAGGTCCGCCCCTTCCCGCCGACGCCGCGTATCGTGAAACAACATGGCACCGGCAAAGCACAGATAGAGGGAAAGAACCGACGACGCCAGCGAGCCCAGCAGGCTACCGGCAAGCTGCAGGGCCACAGCGCCCGGATGGGAAAAGGCCGCCATCGGATCTCCGAAGGTGTCCAGATCCCGCAGGAAGAGCACCTGCCGCAGCACCTCGAAGGGCAACTGGATAAGCAGGCTCAACCCGGTGGAGATCGCCATGCCAACGACCAGCAGCGCAAAGGCCCGAACCAATGGATTGTGCGGGAAGTTGTCGAGGGGATTGGTGCCGGCGAGCTGCGCGCTCCGTTGGATCGCCGCGGTGCCGAAGCGGTCCTCTTCGATCATCGCTCCGAAGGTGAACGAAAGCAGTGGCGCCACGTAGAGCAGCGGCAAGATGCAGCATATATAGGACAGCAGCAGCAACAATCCGAGCAGCAGCGCGGTGCCGAAGACTCGCGGCTTGAATAGGTACAGGTACGACCGCCACAGGCCGACGGGCCGCTCCGCGACCGCATCGTAGGCGGCCACGCTCATGGCGAAATAGACCACTCCCGTCGACAGGGCGGCGACGAAGATGAGCCCGAAGACACCGCAGGTGAAGGCGAGGTTGAAGCTCTCGTAGTCCTCCGTCATGCCCTGCATCATCCAGCCCTGGAGAGCCACCATGGAGACCGCCGCCAGGGCCAGGGGCAGGGCGAAGGGCAAGTACAGTTGCCCGAGGTGCCGGCGGGTCACCTTGAAGGCCTCATCCAGCAGCACCCGGAACGAGATCACGCGATGGTCGTCAAAACTCATGGTGAGGTCTCCAACCCCGGAGCCAACCAGGGATTCCAAGAAACCAAGACGTAGATCATCCACAGCGACAAGCCGACGGCCACCTTGAGAAGCGGCGGAACAGCCGGTTCCGGCGAGATGTACCCTTCCACCACCCCGAGCAGGAAGAACCACGGCAGCGAACCCAGGAGCACCGTCAGGGCATTGCCGACGGCCTCCTTGAGGGCCTCGCCGCGGGGGCGGTCGTCGGCCGCCACCAAGGCCCTCGCCATGCCAAGGCCGGCGGCCGAGGCGACGACAATCAGAGTCAGTTCCAGAGGCCCATGGGCGGCGATGAACTCGAACAGCTCGGCGGCCATGGAGTACTGCAATGTGATGCCGACGACGGCTCCGAGCATCAGTCCGTTGAGCAGCAAGATGTAGAACGAGATGAGACCCGCCGTGGCGCCCCCGGCCCAGGCGGTCAGAGCGACGGAGGCGTTGTTGGTGGCAATCCCCGACGAGGCTATGGACGGCGGCACGGTGGTACCCAAGTCCTCCGTCCACAGCCGGCCGTGGCGTAGGCCCTCGCGCGCCTCTTCCCCGATGAAGGCGATGCCCAGCTCCGGCCGCACGGCGGCTCCCACCAGTCCCAGCAAGGAAGCACCCAGAAACACCGCCGTGGCGACCATCAGGGGCTGGAGGTGCGAGCGGAAAGCCGCCGGATAGGTCTGCACGAAGAAGCGCTTCAGGCTGAATCGGCGGGGCGGCGAGCCGCCAGCGAGGCGGCGGGTGCCGGCGAGGGCGAGGCGTCGCAGTCGCTGGGCGGCGCCGCTGTCCGGATAGCGTGCAGCGGCCAGGGCATGGTCGTGAAGGATCTGGCGGTAGCGGAAAGCCAGGTCTTCGAGATCGCGATAGTCGGCCTCGGGCGCGGGCCGCGCCACTCCCGCCTCGAAGGCATTCCAGATCGGTGCGCGCTTCTCGACGAAGCGTTGATAGTTCCTCACCGAGGCGGAGACTGCCTGGTTTCGAGGGCTTGCCGCAGGGCCAAAACCGGGTCTTCCCGCGAGGCGCCCTCCAGCAGCTCCGGCGCCTGAATCTCCAGGCGACGAACCAGCCGACGCGCCAGATTCATCGCCTGGGCCGGATCCAGTTCGTCCGCTCGTTCGAGAAGGCGCTCCGCTAGGTGAATCTCCTTCGCCCCCCAGGCGGTGGGCGCCCGGCTCACCACCACTTCGCCGCCGCCGCGCGGCTCGTGCACCACCCGCGTCGCCGCCAGGCGATCCCCCAAACGCCGGGCGAGGGGGTCGAAGGCGATCAGGGGAATGCCCAACATCAGGTCCAGCGGCCGGAGCAGATTGCGCACCAGCAGAGCCACTACACCGGCCTGCCCGCCGGTGGGACCGACCACCCGCAAGTGAACCCACCGCTTGCCGAGGGTCTGCCCTCCCATCGCCATCTCACTGATGGCGAAATATCCCCAGTGCACGAAGAACACCACCAGCCCGTAGATGGCAAAGAACCACGTCGCGGACGTTCCGTCGAGGCCCGCGCCGATCGCAATCACGAACATGAAAACGATGAAGTTCAGCACCCCCAGAAGAAAGTAGTCCAGCGCCGCGGCCAACGCCCGGCTACCGATACCGGCGATCGGCAGATCGAGGGCGATGTTGTCGAGGCTGAGGATTGTTTCGTGCTTCATGCCCTGGTGGAGTACGTCGACCGCGGGTGGAGCGCTGTAGCGACGTGCAGGATCGCTTTGACGCTGGTGCGGAAAGAGATTGTTCTGGGATGATAGCGAAAAACTGATCGATGACCGCCGGTCGGCTTCGGAAGCCTCTGAGAGCAGCGACCTTGTCAAGATCTTCTGTCGCCGCTACGATGGCAACATTCCGTCCACGGAAACCACAGCTTCGCCCATGTCTTCGCTTCGAACCTTGCGTTTCGTCCACTGTGCGGATTTGCACCTCGACAGCCCGTTCGAAGGTCTGGCGGCTCTCGATCCAGAGATCGCCGAGGTGCTGCGCGCCTCCACCTTCGGGGCCTTCGACAACATCCTGCAGCTGGCGATCGACGAGGAAGCGGACTTTCTGCTCATCGCCGGCGATGTCTACGATTCGGCCGAATCGAGCCTCGCCGCGCAGCTTCAGTTCCGCCAGGGTCTCGAACGGGTGGCATCGCGCGGGATTCGGTGTTTCGTCGCCCACGGCAATCACGACCCTCTCTCCGCCTGGGACGCCGGACTGGAGCCGCCACCGGGGGTGCACCGCTTCGGCGGCGACCGCATCGAGCGGGTGCTGGTGCGGCGCGACGGCGAGGATCTCGCCGTCGTCTACGGCATCAGCTATCGCCAACGGGAGGTGCGCGAGAACCTCGTCGAGCGTTTTCACAGCGCCACCGGATCGCCCTTTTCGATTGGGCTGCTGCACTGCGCCGTGGGTGGCGACGGGGACAGCCCCTACTCCCCCTGCCGCCTGAGCGACCTGACTTCTTCGCGCATCGGCTACTGGGCCCTCGGCCACTCACACCGGCCCGCGGTGCTCGCCCAGGGCAGTCCCACGGTGGTCTACTCCGGCACGCCGCAGGGCCGGAGTCGGCGCGAGATCGGGGAGCGAGGCTGCTTCCTGGTCGACGTCGAAATCGACGGCGAGGGGAATCACAGCATCACCCCCCGATTTATCGCCACGGACCAGGTGCGATGGGCAGACGATCGCGTCGACATCTCCTCCTGCGGCCACCTGGACGACCTGCTGGCGACCCTGTCGCAATCCCTCGAAGAAACCCGGCGGGCAGCTCGCCGGCCGGACGACGTGCCGCGGCCGGCGATCCTGCGCCTGGCGGTGACCGGTCGTGGTCCGCTCCACCGCCAGCTGCAGCACGTCGACCCGGAGCGCGACCTGGCCGCCCCGCTGCGTCGCCAGGAGAAGACCAGAGAGGATTTCGTGTGGGTCGAGGCGGTAGTGGTCGATACGGCGCCGGAGGTCGATCTGCCGCGGCTGCGCACGGAGGAGTCTTCCGTCGGCGCTTTCCTGCGGGCCGTCGACGCCCTTCGCCGGGCGGACGAGGGCGCCCCGGATGCCGATGGGACCGCCGCCCGGGCCATCCGCGAGCGCCTCGCCCAGCGCCCGGAGCATCCGCGCCTGGCAGCGGTGCTGGCGGAGCTTTCGGACGCCGAACTCCTCGCCGTCCTGCCGGAGGCCGAAGCCGCCGGCCTCGACTACTTGCTGTCCCCAGATTCGCTCACCCCCGAATGACCTCCTCCGCAGCCTGATCATCGTGCGCATCGAGAGCTTCCACATCGACGGCTTCGGGGTCTTTAACGACCAGGGAGTCGAACCGTTGTCACCGGGACTAGCGGTGTTCTACGGCCCCAACGAGAGCGGCAAGAGCACCTTGACGGAGTTTCTCCGCTCGGTCCTCTTCGGCCCGCCCAAGCGCCGCGCCAACCCCTATCCACCCCTCGCCGGCGGACCGCACGGCGGACGCCTGCGGGCCGTCCTGGCCGACGGGCGCCGCCTCCATCTCCACCTCGACGGGCGCCACCACCGCATCCTCGAGGAGGGTCAGCCGGAGAATGCCCACGACCACTCGCTCGAGCCGGAGACGCTCTGGGGTCTGGATCGCGGCAGCTACGAGCGGCTCTTCGCCGTCGGCCTGGAGGATCTTCAGGGGCTCGACGTGCTGAACCACCGCCAGACCCGGGACCGCATCTTCACCCGCGGCATGGGGGCAGGGTCCGAGCGCCTGCCGGCGGCCCTGGCGGCCCTCGACCGCGAGATTTCGGAGATTGTCGGCCTGCGCCCCGGCAACCGCTTGCTCGATCGCCTCGAAGAACGCCTGGAGCGCCTGGAAGAACCGCTGCGCGAGACCCGCCGGGGCGCCGCCGAATACCGCGAGTGCCAGACCGAGCTCGCCGCCGTCAAGGAGCGCCTGGCCCATCTTCAGCAACGTCGCCAGCGGCTGCACGGCGAGCGCGAGGAAGTCGAGCGGTTGACCCGGGCGCGCGGCCCCTGGCAGCGCCTCAGCCGAGCACGCAAGGAACTTCGCCGCACCGCCGCCGCGGCGGACATGCCGCCGGAAGGCCGCCGTCGCCTGGAGGAAGTGGAAAAAGAACTCGCCTCCCTCGAAGACACCGCTGTCAAAGCCCAGAACGCCTCCCTCGCCGAGCGCTCGAGGCGTACCCGAATGCCGCTCTTCCTGGCCGGCGGTGCCCTCGCCCTGGCGATGCTGTTGGCCATCGGCGGCGAAACCTCCTCCGCCGTCGGCGTGGCGGTGATCGGCGTCGTGGCGACCTTGTTCTTGGCTCAGCCGTGGCGCGACCGCAGCGCCGAAACCACCCTCAACCAGTTTTTGGACTACCAGCTCGAAGCCCGCAAGGCCGAACAGACCACATTGCTCGACGCGGCCGGCGGCGACCGCGAGCGCTTCCTGGAGCTGGCCGAGGAGCAAGCCGCCTGGGAAAAGGCCCGTGAGGATGTGGTGGGCGCTCGCCTCGAACTGGCGGCCCTGGCCGGCGGCGAAGCGGAGCTGGCGGACTTCGAACGGCGGCTGGCGGAGGGTGACGGCGTGATCGACGAAGCCCGGCTGATCGACGACCTGCACGACCTCGAGGGCGAGCTGCGGCAGGCCGAACAACAGGTGGGGGCCCTCACCGAGCGCATGGCGACCTTGGGCGGCGACGACCAGCCGGGCCGCCTGCGGCTCGCCCGCCAGGTGCTCGAAGAACGCCGGCGACGGGCGGTCCGCCGCTGGGCCTCCCTGGCTCTCACCGAATCCCTGCTGCGCGACGCCGCGGCCACCTGGGAGCACGACCGCCGGCCGCGGGTGATCCGCCGCGCCGCCGATCTCCTCGCCCTGATGACCGGCGGCCGCTACCGCCTGGTGGCCGCCGAAGAGGGCGGCACGACGGTTTTGGAGCTGGAAGAAGCGGGCCTCAAACGCAAGGGAGAACTCGCCTGGAGCAGCGGCCTGGCGGACCAGGTGTACCTCGCTCTGCGCCTCGGCCTGTCACGGGAGCTGGCGCGCAAGGGAGAGCCTCTACCCTTGCTACTCGACGACATCCACGTTCGCTTCGACCCGGACCGCCGCCGCGCCGTCATCTCCGTCGCCCTGGAGCTGGCCCGCGACAACCAAGTGATCTTCTTCTCCTGCCAGCCGGAAGTCTGCGACCTGGTCGCCGAACTGCGAGACGAGCCGCGATGGAGGAACGTCCCGGCCGGGGTTTTCCGCATCGACAACGGAAGGATCGAGCGGGCGTAGCGCTAGCCTGCGTCCGGCACATCCTGCTCGACCGCCATCAAGGGCCGGTGGGCGAAGGCGAAGACAGAGGTGAGCAGCAGCAATCCGCCCAGCAAGGCAAAGAGCAGTCCGATCCCCCGGCCCGGTCCCACCCCCCACAAGCCCCCCAGGCTCCCGACCGCTGAGCCGCCCGCTGCGAGGAGCGGACCGAAGACGCCGTCGGCCAGCGGACCGGCGGCCAAAAAGGCCACCGGCGCCGTCGCCTGGGCGATCATCCGACGTACCGCGAACACCCTGCCCTGCAATTCCGGCGGCACCTTGCGCTGCCAGATCGCCTGGCTGCAGCCGTGGATCAACGGGGCCGCGAACATGGCCAGAAAAAGGCCGGCGGCGGTGAGCGGGACCGACGGTTTGAGGCCCGCCACAATGAGGCCGAGGGCCAGCACCGGAGTGAAGGCGAGAAGGCCGCGCACCTTACCCTCGGGACCTCCCCAGGCGGTCAAGGTGAAGCTGCCCGCGAGGGCACCGGCGGCGCCCAGGCCGAGCACCAGCCCCAGCTCCTCGACGCCGGTGAACCCGAGCACCATCGGCGTGGTGAGCACCAGGGCGAGGGGGAGCCACAGGTTGAAGGAGGCGATCAACCCGAGCAACCACAGCAGGCCCGGCCGGCGGCGAATCCAGCTCCAGCCGGAACCGGCGTCGGCCCACAGGGAACGGCGCTCGGTGGGTGGCGGCGGCGAAGGGACCCGCGCCAGGACCAACACCGTGACGGCGATCAGAAAGGTCACCAGATCGACCGCGATCACCCCGGTGAGGCCGAATGACCCCAGCAGCCCACCGGCCAAGAGCGGCGCCACGACGTCGGAACCGGTGCGGCCGAGCTGCACTAGCCCCGAGGCGCGGGCGTACTGGTCCTTGGGTAAGAGCAGGGTGACGGAAGCCGAGAAGGCGGGGAACTGGAAGGCGCCGACCAGCGACGCCAGGGTCGCCACCGCGTAGAGATGCCACAGCGCCAGATGGCCTGTCGCCACCAGGAGAAGCAAAGCCAGGCTGCCGAGGGCCGCCAACGTATCCGCCCCGATCATCACCCGCCGCCGGTCGGTCCGGTCGACCCAGGCGCCGGCCAGCGGCGACACCAGAATGGCCGGCAGGTTGGACGCCAGGGCGATGGCGGCGAACCAAGTGGCGGAACCGGTCTGCTGGAAAACCCACACGCCGAGGGCGAAGGCGGTGGCGCGAGTGCCCACCAGGGAGATCACCTGGCCGAGCCAGAGGCTCAAAAAGGTCCGGCGGCCGGAACCGCGGGCGCTCGCCGCCGATGCCGACACCAACTCAGTCATGCCGGAGGGCGACCATCGGGTCGATGCGGGTGGCCCGCCGGGCGGGCACCCAACTCGCCAGCAGCGCCATCGCCGAAAGCAGCAGGGGCACCGCCAAGAAGGTCGCCGGATCCGTTGCCGAGATTCCGCTGGCGAGGGTCTCGAGGGGCACCGACAGGAGACGCACCGTCAGCCAGGCGAGCACCAGACCGGCGGCCACCCCCACCACCGCCAGGCGCAGGCCGGAGCGCAGCACCAGCGCCAGCACGTCCCCGCGGTGCGCTCCGAGGGCCATGCGGATCCCCAGTTCGCGGGTGCGCCGGGCCACCGCGAAGGCCATCACCCCGTAGACGCCGATCAGCGCCAGGGCCAGGGCCACGGCGCCGAACAGGCTGAAGACCACGGCCTGGAAGCGCGGCTGGGCGATGGAACCGCGGAGCCGCTCGGTCATCGCCCGGACGTCCTCCGCCGGCTGCGTTGGATCGACCGCCAGCAGGGCCCGTCGCGCCTCCTCCGCCAGCGCCATGGGATCGCCGCGGGTGTGGAGCACCGGGGCGAGATCGAAGGTCGGCATCTGGGGATAGGCCAGGTACAGCTCGCCCTGGGGTTCGTCCGCCAAGCCCTGATGATTCACCTCGCCCACCACCCCCACCACGCGGCGCGGTTGCTCGAACAAACCCGGGATTTCGAGCTCCTGGCCGATGGCGTCGCGGTGCGGCCAAAAGCGCTCGGCGACGGCCCGGTCGATCACCACTACCGGCGGAGCCTGGGCATCGTCGGCGTCGGTGAAATCGCGACCCCTCTCGAGCGGAATACCGAGGGTGCGAAAGTAGCCGGGACTGACCATCCGGATGCCCGCCGGCGGGGTCGGCGTGCCCGGCACCGGCGGCCGGCCGGCAGCCTGGGGGACGCCGCGCAATCCCGCCTTGCCGCTGCCCGGCAGGTGCGAGACGACGGCCACCTCCTCAACCCCCGGTAGCCCTTCCAAAGCGGACCGCAGGGCGCGGTAGTACTCCAACTTGCGCTCCGCCGGAGCGTAGGTGGCGCGGGACAGAACGATCTGCAGGCTCAGGCGGTTCTCCGCCTCGAACCCCGGATGCGAGCGACTCATCCGGTCGACGCTCCGCACCATCAGGCCGGCGGCGATCAACACGGTCATGGCGAGGGCGATCTCCGCCACCGCCAGTCCCGCCCGCAGCCCCTTGCGCTGAAAACCGGCGTCGCCGCCGCGGCCGCCGTCCTTGAGGGCACTTTGGAGGTTCGCCCGCGATACTCGAAGCGCCGGCCAGAGACCGACCAGTATTCCGGTGAAGGCCGCAAAGGCCAGCACCACCGCCACCACCCGCCCGTTCAGCGCTACCTGATGCAGTCGCGGCAGGGTGCCCGGATCGAGTCGCAGCAGGATGCGCCCGGCGAGCACCCCGAGGGCGATTCCCAGCGCACCGCCGCCGGCCGAAAGCATCAGGCTCTCGGCCAGGAGTTGCCGCGCCAAGGTCCGCCGACCGGCTCCCAGGGCCGCTCGCACGGCCAGTTCCCCGCCGCGTACGGTGGCCTGGGTGATCTGCAGGTTGGCGACGTTGACGCAAGCGATCAACAGCACCAGCAGCACGGCGCCGAAGAGGGTCCAGAGGAGCGGTCGCACGTCGCCCACCACCTCCTCCCTGAGCGGGGTCAAGTGCATCCCCCAACCGCTGCCCTCTTTGTAGATGTCCGGGTACTCGCTCTGCAGCCGGGCCGCCAGGGCCGACGTTTCGGCCTGCGCCTGCTCCAGGGTCAGGCCGTCCGCCAGGCGCGCGATGAGCAGGACGCCGCGCATGAATCGCGGAATCGCCGGGTTGGGGGTGAAGGGCACCCAGACATCCGCCTCCACCACTTCGAGATCGAAGGGCGGCAGCACGCCGACCACCGTATGAGGTACGCCATCGAGGGAGATCTGCCGGCCGCGCGCCGCCTCCTCGCCGCCGAACTGGCGGCGCCACAGTCCGTCGGAAATCACCGCCACCGCCCGGCCGGCGGTCTCCTCCTCTTCGCTGTATACCCGCCCGAGGGCCGCCTCGACACCGAGGGACGAGAACAGGGCCGCCGAAGCCCGTGCCCCTTCCACCCTCAGGGGCTCGCTGCCGGCGGCGGACAGGTTGAAGTCCCACGGCAAGACGCCGGCGACGTGCGAGAAAGCGCCGTTGCCGCGACGGTGATCCGCGAACTCGTGGCCGGAGGAGGGAAATTCCGGCAGATCGCGCTGCAAGAAGTGGTTCCACACCATCACCATCCGGTCGGCGTCGGCGAAGGGCAGCGGCTTGAGCAACACCGCATCGATCAAGGCGAACATCGTCGCCACCGCACCGATTCCGAGGCCGAGGCAAACCACCGAGGCGGCGGTGAATCCCGGCCGCCGGCGGAACAGCCGGGCGGCGAAGCGCAGGTCCCGCAACCATCCGCTCATAGGGGCGCTCCTTGCAGAGAGAAGTTCATCGGAAGGGTCAGCGGCCGGAGCCGGCCGCCGGCGCTCGCCGGGAGCCTTCACAGATCGCCCGCAGCTCCGCCGCCAACCCATCGGATCGGAGCATGGAGTAGTGGTCGCCAGGGACCCGATGCAGGCGCAGATCCGGCGCCCAGCGCCGCCACCGCTGCGGCGATCGCCCGCCCTCGTTGCTCGTCTCCGTCGGCAGGATCAGGTCCACCGGTCCGTCGTAGCTCCCCGGCCGGTACCCGTAGAGGGCCTCGGCATGGGCCTGGAAGACCCGCCACAGAGGTTCCAGTTCGGCAGCGCTCGGACCGCCGAGCTCCGCCAGGGCCACCAAGTCCCCGACTTTCTCCGCCATGGCTCGGACGTCGCCTTTGGAGAACCTGAGATCGACCAGAAAGGTGTGCCACAGCCGGCCGCGGCGTACCGCCCGCCGGCGCGCCGGGAGCTGCGCATCGATCAACACCAAGCGCTCCGGCGACCGGCCGGTGGCCGCCATCCGGCGCGCCATCTCGAAGGCCACCACCCCGCCGAAGGACCAACCGCCGAGGACGAGCGGAGCGGACGCCGCGGGCATGGCCGCCAGGTGGTGCTCGGCGAGGGAGGGAATTTCCGAGAGCGGAGCTTCCCCGCCGTCCACTCCGGGGGCCTGAAAGGCCGCGGAGGGTCCCGGCAATCGGTTGGCGAGGGGGCCGTAGCAGGCTACCGTGCCACCCACCGGGTGTACCCAGAAGGACGGCAGCCCCCGGCCGGTGCCGCGCAGCGTGACCAGGCCGTGCGCAGCGGCATCCTTCCGTCGATCCTCACCTTCGTCCGCGGCGGCTTCAAAGATCTTCGCCAAGCGCTCGATGGTGGGGTTCTGGAAGAGTGTTGCCAGGGGGATCCGCTGTCCCATCTCCTCTTCGAGTCGGCGGGCCAGGCGGACGGCCAACAGGGAGTGGCCGCCGAGGGCGAAGAAGCTGTCCCGCACGCCGACCTCCTCGACCGCCAGCAGGTCACCCCACAACGCCGCCAGACGCTCCTCCAGGTCAGTGCGTGGCGTCTCCTCCGTTTCGACCTTCGCGGTCGGCGCACCCTGAGCCGCCAAGGCCTGACGATCGATCTTGCCGGTGGGGCTCAGAGGCAACGCCGGCAGGCGCACGAAGGCGGCGGGGATCATGTGCCCCGGCAGGGTGCGGCGCAGTCCGTCGGCGAGGGCATCCCCGCCGGCCTCGCCGTCGCCTCTGTCATCGGGCGTGCCGTCGGCCACCCAGTAGGCCACCAGCTTTCGCGACGGCCCGTCGGGCAGGTCCACCACCGCCGCCTCTCGCACCCGCGGATCCCGCCGCAAGGCCGATTCGATCTCCCCCGGCTCCACCCGGAAGCCGCGCACCTTGACCTGGCGATCGACCCGCCCGGCGAATTCCACGGCACCGTCCGGCCGATAGCGGGCGAGATCGCCGGTGCGGTAGAAGCGGCTGCCCGCCGGACCCCACGGATCCGGCAGGAAGGCGGCAGCGGTGGCGGCCGGCCGGTGGAGGTAGCCGCGAGCCACGACTTCGCCGGCCAGGAAGATCTCGCCGGCGATGCCGATGGGCACCGGCTCCAGGGAGCGATCCAGCAGGTGGATCCGCGCATCCGCCACCGGCCGGCCGATGGGCAGGGGCCGCGACGAAGCCGCACCGGAGCACTGCCAGGAGGTGACCGAGACGGTGGTCTCCGTCGGTCCGTAGCGGTTCAGCACTCGCGCCGCGGGCAGCCTCGTCCGCACCCGGCCGGGCAGATCCGGCGCCACCGTCTCGCCGCCGGTCACCACCGTATGCAGAGCCGGCAAATCTCCGAAACGGGGGTCTTCGCACAGCACCTCCAGTAGGGTCGGCGGGAAGGAAGCCTGGGTGATGCCCTCCTCGGCCATGCGCCGCACCAGTTCTTCCGGATCCTGCTCACTGCCGGGCCGAGCCAGGAACACCCGACCCCCGGCCACCAGCGGACCGAAAATCTCGAGCACCGAAACATCGAAGCTGATCGAGGTCTTCTGCAGGAACACGTCACCGGAAGCGAAATCCGCCTGGCGGGCATAGGCCAGCCGGTGGGCGAGGGAGCGATGGCTCACCATCACCCCCTTCGGCCGGCCGGTGGAGCCGGAGGTGTAGATGACATAGGCCGCCGCTTCGGACAGAGGCTGCGGCAACGACGCCGCATCCGACCGCGACGAGGTCCGGCGGGGATTGAACCAGCGGGCCGCCGGCAGCAGCGGGCGCCGCCGGCCGATGGCCCATCGCGCTCCAGCATCGGTCGCCATCGCCCGCAGGCGTTCCGGCGGGTAGGACGGGTCCATCGGCACCCAGGCGCCCCCTACGGCGGTCACCGCCAGCAGCGAAACTACCGTCTCCAGGGAACGCTCGAGGCACACCGCCACCCGGCCCTCGGGACCGACGCCGGAACGGTGCAGCCGGGTGGCGAGGGTCGTCGCCCGCTCCACCAGCGCTCGATAACTGAGGTGACCGCCCGCCGCATCGCTCACCGCCACCGCATCCGGCGACGCCTTCGCCGCTTGCCGCACCATCGCCCAGGCGCTCGCCGCCGGCGGGCAGCAGATCGGCGGGTCGTTCCATTCCAGCCGCACCTGCTGGATCTCCGACCGCCGCAGCAGGGTCCAGCGGCTGAAGGGACGCTCCGGCTCCGCCAGGGCCGACGCCAGGAGGGTTAGGTACTGCTCGGCGAACCGCCGGATGGTGGTCTCGTCAAAGAGATCCGTACGGTAGGCCCAGTGCCCGGCCAGGGAATCGTCCGGATCGCGCAGGGCGAGGGTGAGATCGAATTTCGAAGTGGTCAGATCGAGGGGCACCAGGGTGACCTGGGCAGGACCCAACCGGGTGCGCCCGATGGGTAGGTTCTGCAGAATGAACATCACCTGGAAGAGCGGCGTGTAGGCGAGATCGCGATCCGGCGCCAGCTCCTCGACCAGCCGCTCGAAGGGCACATCCTGGTGCGAGAACGCCCTCAGAGAGTGGTCCCGCACCCGGGCGATCTGCTCCTCCAGGGAGGGATCGCCGGTGAGGTGGGCGCGCAGCGTCAGAGTGTTGACGAAGAAACCGATCAGCGCCTCGCTCTCAGGCCGGCGGCGACCGGCGACGGGGGTGCCGACGGTGAGGTCCCGGCGGCCGGTCCAGCGCGACAGCAGGCTCTCGAAGGCCGCCAGCAGCACCATGAAGGGGGTGGCCCCAAGGCGGCGGGCGGTGCGGTGCAGGGCGGCGCCGGTGCCGTCGTCCACCCGAAAGCGATAGACCGAGCCGCGGGTGGTGCGCACCGCCGGCCGGGGCCGGTCCGTCGGCAGTTCGAGGCGTTCGACGCCGGCCAGGGTGTGCCGCCAGAAGGCCATCTGCCGCTCGTGGGCGCCGCCTTCCAGCCAGCGCCGCTGCCAGGCGGCGAAGTCCACGAACTGCACCGGAAGGTCCGGTAGCGGCGACCGCCGGTCGGTGATCGCCGCGCCGTAGAGCGCCTGCAGCTCCCGCAGCAGAATCCCCGTCGACCAACCGTCGGAGACGGCGTGATGCTGCACGAGCAGCAGCAGGTTCCGGTCCGGCGCCGAGGTGGCGAGGACAAAGCGGGTCAAGGGACCGCGCTCGAGATCGAAAGGCCACCGAGCGGCACGGCTGGCGAGGCGCCGCACCTCCGGCGCCCGGCGCGCCGTCGGCAGGGCGGAGAGATCCACCTGCGCGGGCCGAACCGGCGCCACCGGCAGGATGCTCTGGACCGGCTCCTCCGCTCCATCGGCCCCTCCGGCGGCGACCTCTGCCCCCTCCGATGGCGCGACCTGGAAGACGGTGCGCAGGGACTCGTGCCGCCGGTTCAGCTCATCGAGGGTGCCGAGCAGGGCGGGAATCTCGAGGGGACCTTCCAGGTCCAGTGCCAGGGGCATGTTGTAGGCCGCCGAGGCCGGTTCCAGACGATCGATGAACCACATCCGAAGCTGGGAATAGGAAAGCCGCAGCGGGCGCGAACGATCCACCGGACGGATCGGCGGCGGGGTTTCGCCGACCAGCTCGGCCACCTCCAGCCGCCGGGCGATCGCCGCCACCGTCGGCGCTTCGAAGAAGCGAGCCAGCGACAGGCTATGTCCGAAGGCCGCCTCGATGCGCGCCGTCAATCGGGTGGCGAGGAGGGAGTGCCCCCCCAGGGCAAAGAAGTCGTCCTCGACGGAAAGGTCCTCGCGCCCCAGCAGCTCGCGCCAAAAGCCGAGGACGATCTCCTCATGGGGAGAAACGGGCGCGTGGCGTCCGGCCTCGGCGAGAGCCACCGGGCGCCGTTCCAGGTCGCGGCGGTCGACCTTGCCGTTGGCGGTCAGCGGCAGCTTCGGAAGGGCGACGATCTGTGCCGGTAGCGCAGCCGCCGGCAGCCGCTCGCCCAACCAGGGGATCAGGTCCGGAACCTCTGCTGGGGTCACGAAGGCCACCAGCCGGGCGGGCTGGTCCCGCACCACCAACACCACCTCGTCGACCACCGGGTGCTCGGCGAGCAGCGATTCGACCTCCCCCAACTCCAGGCGGACGCCGCGCACTTGGACCTGCCGGTCGAGGCGACCCAGAAAGCGCACCCGGCCGTCGGAATCCCAGCGGGCGCGGTCGCCGGAGCGGTAGAGGCGAGAGCCGGGCCGATCGCCGTGGGGATCCGGCCGGAAGGCGTCCGCCGTCCGGCCGGGCCGGCCGAGGTAGCCCCAGGCGAGGGCTCCGCCGAGGGCCAATTCCCCGGCGCTGCCTAGCGGTACCGGATCGAGGTGGCGGTCCACCACCCGGGTCGAAAGGTTGGCGATCGGCCGGCCGATGGAGGGCACCCCCTGCTCGCTCGGATGGACCCGGCTGGCGGTGGCGATCACCGTGCATTCGGTGGGGCCGTAGAAATTGACCAGCTCGAAAGGCGCGCCCTCCGGCGGCGCCTGGTGCAGCAGATCGCCGCCGGTGAAGAGAATCCGCAGGGCCATGTCCTCCGGCCATCCGCCTTCGGCCATGAAGGCCTCGGCGAGGGGGGTGGTGAGGAGAGCGTGGTCCAGCCGCCGCTCGTAGATCCAGGCACAGAGGGCCGGCAACTCCGCCGCAGAGGGAAGGCAAACGGTCGAGCCGTTCGCCAAGCCGGACCACAGCTCCCAGGCCGCCGCATCGAATCCGAGACCGGCGGTCCAGGACACCCGCCGGGCGGACCCGGCGGCAAGGGGCTCCGGACAGAAGGTGGAGGCATGCCAGTCGGTCAACCGGCGTAGGCCCCGATGCGGCACCAGAACGCCCTTCGGCCGGCCGGTGGAGCCGGAGGTGTAGACCAGGTAGGCCAAATCGTCGCCGGTTGGCAGGGCGTCGGCGCGGCCCGAGGGGGGTTGGCCTGCGGCGACGGCGACGGTCTTCCCGCCCCAGCCTGCCGGCGCCGCCTCCGGATTCCGGACGCACACCACCTCGGCGCCGGAGTCTTCCAACAGGAAGGCGGTGCGGCGGGGTGGTAGAGCCGGATCGATCGGCAGGTAGGCAGCGCCGATGCGCCAGGCCGCCAGCCACGAGATGATCAGCGCCGGCGAGCGGTCCAGCAGCGTGGCCACCACCTGGCCTCGGCGCACCCCGGCGGACCTCAAGCAGGCACCCAGGACCGCCGAACGAGCGTCCAGCTCGCCGAAGGACACCGCCCGGTCGTCGAATTCCAGGGCGATGCGGTCCGGCGCCTCGGCCGCCACCCGCAGCACGTCGTCCACCACCGTCGACGAGCCCTTCCGGCGCGCCGCCGGTGGACCGCCGTGCGCCCATTCGAACAGCACCTGGTGCCGCTCCGGCGCACTCAGCCAGGGCATCGCCGCAAGCCGCCGGCCGGGTTCGTCGGCCACCGCCGCGAGCAACCGGCGCCAGGCGGCGGCCAGGCGCTCGATGGTGGTGCGCTCAAACAGCGCCGCGGCGTACTCCAGGATCGCCCGCGCCCCGCCATCGGACGGCCCGACCTCCAAGGAGCCGGTGAGATCGAACTTGGCCCGCCGCGCCTCCAGCCGCACTGGAGTCCCGGCCTGCTGGCCGAGGGTCACCGGCGAAAGCGCCGTCGAGAGGGTGAAGCCCGCCTCCACCAATGGGGTACGGGAGGCATCGCGCTCGGGTACCCGCTCCTCGACCAAACGATCGAAGGGCAGCTCGCGGGCGTCGTGCGCCGCCAGAAAGTGGTCCCGGGTGCGATCCAGCAGCTCTTCATAGGTGCCGTCCAGGGCTCCCTCGATGCGCAGCGCCAGGGTGTTGACGAAGAATCCGATCAGCCCTTCGAGGTCCGGATGATCGCGGCCTACCTCCGGAGTGCCGACGAGCAAGTCCGGCTGCCCCGCCCAGCGCGCCAGCAGCGCTCCAAAGCTGGCGAGGAGGGCGACGAACAGAGTGGCGCCGCGCTGCCGGGCGACCTGCCGCAGGGCGGCCAACGGCTCGCCCTCGATTTCGAAGGAGAGCCAGGCCGCCCGGTCGTCGCGCACCGCCGGCCGGGGCCGGTCCAAGGGCAGATCCAGCAGCGGCACCCCGGCGACGTGGGGGCCGTAGTCGGCCGCCAGCCGATCGAGGGCCGGGCCGTCGAGCCGGCGGTTCTGCCAGCGCGAGTAGTCGGCGTAGCGCAGCGGCAGGGCCGGCAAAGCGTCGCCCCGGTAGAGGGCCATCAGCTCCCGGAAGAAGAGACCGACGGACCAGCCATCGGATACCGCGTGGTGGAACACCGCCAACAGCCGGCCGCCGCCCCTCGGCAGGCGGAGCCAGCGGAATCGCGCCACCCGGCCGGCGGCCAGATCGAAGGGGCGGAAGGCCTCGTCGGCGCTGAGTCGCGCGGTTTCCGCCGGCCGCCGAGGCGCCGGCAGGGCGGCGAGGTCGACGATAGCTCGATCCGGCGCAAATCCCGCCGCGGCGTGCTCGATCGCCTCGCCCCGCGGGCTGAAGGCAGTGCGCAGGCTGTCGTGGCGACACACGATTTCGCCAAGGGCGGTGAACAGGCGGCCCTCGTCGATGCCGCCATCGAAGTCCATCGCCGCCGGCAGGTTGTAGGCGGTCGAAGCGCGGTCCACGCGATCCAGGAACCACAGGCGACGCTGAGAAAAGGAGAGCGGTGCCGGCCCGCCGTGGTCGTCGCGGCGCGGAGCGTCCGGCGGCGGCGCATCGGCACCGCTCTCCAGCCAGCGCACCACGGCCGCCACCGTTGGCCCGTCGAACAGTCGGGAAAGGGGCAGGTCGACGCCGAGGCGATCGCGCAACCGCGCCACCAGTTGGGTGGCGAGGAGCGAATGGCCGCCAAGTTCGAAGAAGCTCTGGTCGACCCCCACCCGCCCCAGGCCGAGCACTTCCGCCCACAGCTCGGCGACGATCTCTTCCCGCGGGTTGCGCGGCTCCAAGAGCGACCGCGATCGACGGTCCCGCTGGCGGGCGAGGGCTTGGTTCGCCCGATGCCCGAGTTCGATGCGATCGACCTTGCCGTTGGGAGTGATCGGGAAGGCATCGCAGGGCACGAAGGCCGAGGGCACCATGTAGCGCGGCAGACGTTCCGCCAGGAACGTCGCCAAATCGGGATCGCTACCCGCCACCAGCCCGACCTTCTCACCCACCGTGCAGGCGGCCAGACGATGACCGTCCTCGCCATCGATCACCAGAACCTCCGCCTCGCTCACCTGCGGGTGCCGAAGCAGAGCCGCGCGCACCTCACCGGGCTCGATACGGAAGCCGCGGATCTTGACCTGGTGATCGGTGCGGCCGACGAACTGCAGGATGCCGTCGGCCCGGCGGTAGACCAGATCGCCGGTGCGGTACAGCCGTTCGCCGCGACCGCCGAAGGGATGCGGCACCCAGCGCTCGGCGGTTCTGCGCGGCCGGCCAAGATAGCCGCGCGCCAGGCCCGCGCCGCCGATCCACAGCTCGCCGGCCACCCCCGGCGGCGCCAGCCGGCCGAAGCGGTCCACCACCCACAGGTCCGTGTCGGCGATGGGCCGGCCGATGGCGACGGCGGCACCCTCGAACAGCGGTGAGTCGTCCTCGCCGGCGGGCAGCTCCAGGGTGGTGGCAAAAGTAGTGGCTTCGGTCGGGCCGTAGGCGTTGAGCAGGTTCTGCGGGTACGGCGCCGCCTGCCGCGCGGCGTCCGGGTCCAACCCCTCGCCACCGGTGATCATGTATTCGACGTCGGTGAACGCCTGCGGTTCCGCCCGCGCCACTTCGTGGAAAAGGGCGGTGGTCAGAAACATGCCGGTGATCTGCCGGCGGGCGAGTTCCGCCCCCAGCCGAGCCGGCGAGAGGATGACGTCTTTCGGAACGATGACCAGGGTGCCACCGTTGAGCAGCGCCCCCCAGATCTCGAAGGTCGACGCATCGAAGGACGCGTTCGAGGCCTGGGCGATGCGGTGGCCGCTGTGAAGGTCGTAGGCCGGGTTGCGGCGCACCAGCCGATCGACCCCGCGGTGAGTCGCCATCACCCCCTTCGGACGGCCGGTCGAGCCGGAGGTGTACATGACATAGAGCGCCGAGTCCGGCGACAGCGGCGGCGCCAGAAGGGGTGCCATGGAACCGCCGCCGGCCGCCTCACCGGGTCCCCGCGGCGGGATCACCGTCACCGCCGCCGGTACCCACTCCGGCCACCGGTCGCTCACCATCAGCGGCGCCTCCGCGTCGCGCAGGAAGTACTCGAGCATCGCCGGCGGATGGTCGCCGTCGAGCGGCAGAAAGACGCCGCCGGCGCGGGTGACGGCGAGGATCGCGACGATCAGATCGGCCGAGCGATCGAGCAGCAGCGCCACCCTCCCCTCCGGCGACAGGCCGCGGCGGTGAAGCTCCGCGGCGAGGGCCGCGGAGCGCCGGTCGAGGGTGCAATAGGACAGCGCCAGATCGCCATCCTCCAGGGCGATGGCGTCGGGCCGCTCGCCCACCTGGCGCGCGAACAACCGGTCGAGGGTCGAGGCCGCCAACGCCCGGCGGCTGTCGTTCCACTCATAGACGAGCTGCTGCCGCTGGGCGCGGTCCAACATCGACAACTCGCTGAGCGGAGCGTCCGGCCGGACGACGAAGGCCTCGGCGAAGGCACCGAAGGCGCGGGCCCAGCGTCGCACGGTGGTGGCGTCGAAGAGATCTCGCCGATAGGTCCAGCGGCCGGAGAGACCGCCGTTGGCGTCGCCCAGGGCAACGGTGAGGTCGAATTTTTCGCGGCCGTTTTCGAGCGTCGACAGCCGGCCCGCCAGACCGGAACCGAAGTCGGCCGTCGGATCGGCCCCGCGCAGCGCGAACATCACCTGGATGAGCGGAGACCGGGCGAGATCGCGATCCGGCGCCAGCTCTTCCACCAGCCGGTCAAAGGGCACCCGGCGGCGACCGTAGGCCGCCAAGAAGCCTTCGCGCACCCGGCGTAGCCACTCGCTCCGCGGAATGCGGTCGAGACCCACCACCTCGCTCTCCGCCGGGCGCAGCACCAGCGTGTTGACGAAGAAACCGATGAGGGATTCGAGCTCCGGCCGGTCCCGACCCGCCACCGGGGTGCCGAGGAGCGGTCGGGAACGGCCCGTCAAGCGCTGCAGCAGCGCCGAGAACACCGCCAGGGCGACCATGAACAGGGTGGCGCCGCTCCGCCGGGCGAGGCCTTCAAGGCCTTCCACCACCACCGCCGGCAGCGCTTCTTCGACGCAGCCGGCGGCCGGATCGGCAACGCTCGGCCGGGGGCGGTCGAGGGGCAGATCGGCGGGTTGATGTTCCGCTAGGCGGGAGCGCCACCAAGCGAGGTCCTCTTCTCTTTCCGGCCGCGCCTCGCTCCAGGACCAATCCCCGAACTGCAGCGCCGGCTCCGCGAGCGGCGAAGGCTGCTCCTCCACCGCCACCCGGTAGAGGGTCGCCAGTTCGTCCAGAAAGATATGGATCGACACCGCATCGGACACGGCGTGGTGCTGGGTTACCAGCAGCCGGTGGTGATGGGCCGACTCCCGCAGCAGGATCGAGCGCTGGAGCGGACCGCGGGCCAGATCGAAGGGCCGCGCCGCTTCCCGCCGCGCCAGGCGGGCACCCTCCGCCGAGCCGATCGCCCGGGGAAGGGCGGTCAAGGAAACCAGCGGCAAGGGAACGCCAGTAGCCGGCTGCACCCGCTGCACCGGCAAGCCGTCGACCTCCGCCAGCACCGTCCGCAGCACCTCATGGCGGCGGGTGATCTCGTCGAGGGCGGCGGCCAAGGCGACCGGATCGAGCGCCCCATCGAAGATCAGAGACAGCGGAATGTTGTAGGCAGGATCACCCGGCCGCAGGCGTTCCAGGAACCACAGCCGGCGCTGGCCGGCGCTGGCCGGCGGATCGAGTCCTCGGGGACGGCGCGCGAGAGGAATCGCTTCGGTGCCGGAGACGGCATCGACGGCGGCGGCCAGGGCGGCCACCGTCGGTCCGTCGAACAGCCGCGCGACGGGGATCTCGACCCCGAGATCGCGCTCGACCCGGGCGAGGAGGCGGGTGGCGAGGAGCGAGTGGCCTCCGAGTTCGAAGAAGTCGTCCTCGACCCCCAATCCTCGCGCACCCAAGAGATCCTGCCAGAGAGCGATGAGCGTCGCCTCCGTCGCCGACCGGGCGCCGCCGCCGCGGCCGTGATCGCCGGAGCCACGGTCCTCCGGCGCCGGCAGGGCGCGGCGATCCAGCTTGCCGCTAGGGGTGCGCGGCAGGTGATCGGCGAAGGCGAAGGTGGCGGGCACCATCCAGGTGGGCAGCCGCCGGCCCAGGTCCTCCCGCAGCCGGTGGCGGAGCTTCGCCTCATCAAATTCCGGTTCGGCCGGCACCACCCAGGCCCCCAACCGTCGATCTCCAGCCGGTCCTGCGATCATCCCCGCCGCGGCTTCGGTGACTTCCGCATGGGCCGTCAGGGCGGCCTCGATCTCGCCCAGTTCGATGCGGAAGCCGCGCAACTTCACCTGATGATCGATGCGGCCGCGATATTCGAGCTTGCCGTCGCGGCGCCAGCGCACCAGGTCACCGGTACGGTAGAGCCGCTCGCCATGACCGGTGCCATCCGGCACGAAAGCCGCGGCGGTCTTTCCGGCCCTTCTGTGGTAGCCCCGGGCCAGTCCTGGTCCCCCGAGGTATAGCTCGCCGTCCATCCCCAAGCCGACGAGCGAGCCGTGACGATCGAGAACTCGAGCCACCAGGCCAGCGACCGGCTCGCCGATGGGCGGCCGGCCCCCGCCCCTACCCTCCACATACTGAAAGGTGGCGCAAACCGTCGTTTCCGTCGGACCGTAGGCGTTGAAGACACGTCGGCCAGGGGCCGCCCATCGCCGCTTCACTTCCGGCGGAAACTCCTCGCCGCCGGACAATACGGTAGACAGGGCCTCCAGACCGGTGGGCTCCATGGCCAACAACGCCGAGGGCGCGACGAACAGATGGGTCGCCTGGCAGCGCTCGATGAACCCGGCAAGGAGAGGTCCCGGCAAACGTTCATCAGCACTTGGGAAAGCCATCGCTGAGCCCTGCGCCAGTCCCAACAACAGCTCGAGGATGGAACCGTCGAAGCTCGGGCTGTTGAGCTGAACGACCACCGAGCCCGCCGCGAGATCGAACACCCGGCGTTTGGCCGCCGCCAGACTCGCGAAGCCCTGGTGGGTCACCATCACCCCCTTGGGCCGCCCGGTGGAACCCGACGTATAGACCATGTAGGCCACGGCCTCCGGCGGACCGTCGGGAAGGCGAGGAAGCCGCTCTCCACGCTGATCCTCGGCCCGCAGGCGCTCGGCGGAGGCCATCCATTGGTCGAAGGTCATGACCCTTGCCGCCGGGTCGAGAGCCACTTCCGGAGGCTGCGCGTCATCGGTGACGATCCACCGGGCGCCGGAGTCCTCCAACATCCATGACACGCGATCTTGCGGGTACTCCAGATCGACCGGCACAAAGGTCCCACCGGCTCGCATGACCGCAATGGCCGCCATGACCCAACGCGGCGTGCGGGGCAACATCAAAGCCACCACCGATTCTGCTCCCACACCTCGTTCCCGCAGGTCATGGGCGAGGGCCTCCGTCCGCTGGTCCAACTCGCCAAAGCTAAACCACTGTTCGCCTGTCGAGCCGGCCTCGGAAGCGCCGATGAGGGAGATCGAGTCCGGCCTCAACCGTCCCCTGGCAAGAAACACCTCACTCAGGGGGCTGCGATCCCCCGTATCGTCCTGCAGGCCCACCTCGCCGAATTCCCGCAGCAATTGGTGGCGCTCGGCGGCGGAGAGCAGGGGGAGATCCTCAATGGCCCGGTCCGGGGCCGCCAGCGCCGCCTCCAAGAACCGGCCGAGCTGGCCACCGAGGCGCTGAATTGTGGTGCCGTCGAAGCGTTCCGGCCGGTACTCCAGGCGCGCCCGGTAAGAGGCTTCCCCTGGGCCACTGCGCTCCTCCACCTCGAACACCAGGTCCGCCTTGGCCGGCAGCGAGTCCTCCGCCAGATCCCCCAGCGGCGACAGCGGCAGGGCCGGCCGCGGCAGGTTCTGGAGCACGAAGAGCACCGAAACGAGCGGATTGGCGCCCGCCTCCCGACGCGGCGCCAGCTCTTCCACCAGCAGCTCGAAGGGCAATTCCTGGTCGGCCAGGGCCTCCAGGGCTACCCGCTGGCACCGGGCGATGGCGCCGTCGAAGGAGCCACTGAGATCGATTTCGGCCCGCAACACAAGGGTGTTGACGAAGAAGCCCAGGAGATCTTCGCTGCCCTCTCCCCGGCCCGCCGCCGGACTGCCGACGGCGAGATCCTCGGTTCCGGTCCAGCGCGCCAGGCAAGCGAGAAAGCCGGCCAGCAGGACGGCATTGGGTGTCTCGCCCTGGCGCGCCGTCCGCTCGGCGAGGCGCGGTCCGAGGCTGGCCGGTAGGTCGAAGCGCCAGGCGGCGCCGGTCGCCGCGCCCCGCGGCCGCACCGCCGGCGGCCGGTCCGCCGGCAGTTCCAAGGGCTCCAGTCCGGCGAGGCGCTGCCGCCAGCGGCGAAGCAATCGACCGCGCTCGTCACCGGCCAGGCGCCGGCGCTGCCAGCGTGCCCAGTCCCGGTACTGCACCGCCGGCACCGCAGCGGTCGCCCAGCCCTCCAGCTCCGCCGCCAATTCGTCCACCAGCAAAGAGAGGGACCAACCGTCGGTCACCGCGTGGTGCTGCACCAGATTCAGCACCCGACCCTCCGGCCGGGTCAAAAGGAGTGCTCGCGCGAGGGGTCCGGAGGCCAAGTCGAAGGGCCGCCGGACCTCCGCCACCACCCGACGCGCGGCCTCGCGCTCCGCCCGGCCTGGCTCCAAAGCGCGCAGATCGACCTCCGGGACGACGGTGAACGCCGTTTCGATCATCGCCCATTCGGGCCGGCCTTCCGCGTTGCGGAGGACGCTGCGCAGGACCTCGTGGCGCCGGCCGATCCGCTGCAAGGCTGCAGCCAACGCCGGCGGTTCGACCGCCAGCGGCAGTTGTACCGCCAGCGGTACGTTGTAGGAGATGTCACCGCCGGCCAGCCGATCGATGAACCACAAACGGGCCTGGGCGAAGGAGATGTCGTCCTCGCCGGCGGCGACGCCCGGCGCCAGCGGCAGCGATCTGTCTGCCAGGGCACAGCCATCGCGCTCGATCGCTTCCGCCAGAGCCTTGACGGTGCGCCGTTCGAACACTTGCGCGAGGGGGACTTCGACACCCAGCGCGGCGCACAACCGCACCGTCACCCGGGAACCGAGCAGCGAATGACCGCCGCGCTCGAAAAAATCGTCGTCCCGCCCCATCGGCCCGCCGCCGAGCACCTCGCGCCAGACCCGGGCCACCGCCCGCTCGGTGTTCGTTCGGGGTTCTACATAGGGCCGACCGACCGGTGCCGGCAGGGCCGCGCGGTCCACCTTGCCGCTGGCGGTCAGCGGCAGAACATCGAGAAAGACAATCGCCGAGGGCACCATGTAGTCCGGCAGATCGGCGGCCAGCGCCGTCAGCAGAGCTTCGGCCTCCGGCGCCGAACCGGCGGCCGGCACGGCGTAGGCCACCAGCGAACCGCTGCGTTCTTCGACCGCCCCTTGACGGATCTCCGGCAAGGATTCCAGGCGTGTTTCGATCTCTCCCGGCTCGATGCGGAAACCACGGACTTTGAGCTGCCGGTCCAGCCTTCCGAGAAATTCCAGAGAGCCATCGCTGGAGCGCCGAGCGCGGTCCCCGGTGCGATAGAGGCGACCACCGGGGTCGTCGCCGAAGGGATTCGGAACGAACCGTTCGGCGGTCCAGGCGGGCCGGCCCAGGTAACCCCGGGCAGGCGCCAGACCGCCGATCAGCAGTTCGCCCTCATCGGCCTTCCGGAAGTCGCCGTCGGCGAGGTGGATCTTCACCCCGGTGACGGCCTTGCCGATCGACGGCAGATCCGGCCAGGTCGCAGGATCCGCCGGCAGACGATGGGCGGTCACCACATGAGCTTCCGTCGGACCGTATTGGTTTTCCAGGCTCGCTGCGAACAGTTTCCCGAAGAATCGCCGCACCGCCGTTGTCGCCCGCAGGGACTCGCCGGCGGTGACCACCTCGCGGAGCGCCGGCGGCGGTGATCCCTCATCGGCTAACCACTGGAGGGCCACGAAGGGCACGAACAGCCGTTCGATGGCTCGTTCGTTGATAAAGGTCAGCAAGGCCGACGGATCGCGCCGGGTCCCTTCGTCGACCAGCACCAGCGTCCCGCCGGCGAACCAAGTGCCGAAGATCTCCTGGAAGGAGACATCGAAGGACAGCGGCGCGAACTGCAGGGTACGACCGCCGACGCTCCTCTCGACTTGCCAAGACAACAGGTTGACCAACGGCTGGTGGGCCATGGCGACGCCCTTCGGCCGGCCGGTCGATCCCGAAGTGTAGAGCACATAGGCCAGTTGATCCGGATGGATCGACGGTGCCTTCGACGGGGGAATCGCCATGTTGTTCGAGTCGACCCGCGCCGCAGCCAGCTCGTCAAACGACAGCCAGCGCGCCGAACCGACATCGAAGCGACCGGCGAGGGCAGCACTCCCCAGCACCAGAAGGGCACCAGAGTCGCGCAACATGAAAGTCAAGCGCTCCGCGGGATAAGAGGGGTCGAGGGGCAGGCAGGCCCCTCCGGACCAAAGGGCCGCCAGCACCGCCACCGGCAGGTCGAGGGTTCGCTCCAAACAAAGCCCCAAGGGCTGATCCGGCCGGGCCCCAGCGGCGATCAGACGCGCCGCCAAATGGCGGGCTCGTATGGCGAGAGCCCGGTAGGTCAGCGCACCGTCGGGAGCCTCGACAGCCAGCGCCTCCGGTGAGGCCTCTGCCGCCCGCCGGAATCCGGCAACGAGGTCTGCAAAAGGCATCTCGACGTCGGCTGAATGCTGCGACCCTCGACCTCCGACCTGCGAGAGAACCGACTCAGATTTGGGCTGCATTGATATTCCGTTGCTCATATTATTATATGATATATATGAATTGCAATATGCGCACAGAAAGATTAACATAGGCGAATCGGTGCATGACAACTCGCCTGCTCACCGGTGCCACAACGACCGATCGGGCGCCGCTGGATCGCGAGGGAATGCCTGACGACGCTGCCAACACCCGTCGCCCCCAACGACCCGAAGGGCAGCGTCATCGATCCACAGTGTTTGACCCAGCACCGAATTCACGCGGCTCGATCCGGTGATTCGAAGCTTGCTTTTGAAGGACCCTTACAAGGAGGACCGATGATCAGAAAAACCGCATGGCTATTCGCCACCGCCCTCTGTGGCGTACCGCTCGCCGCCCTCGCCGACGGCGGCGTGACGTTCCAGGACATTGCCGCTGACGATGGTGCCGGCATCACCTACCGACGGGCTCCCTCGGCGCGCATCACCCAGCGCGATGCAGCGGTGGCCCTGTCGCCGATTCCGCTGGCGGACTTCCGCGACATCCGCACCAACCTGACGCCGCAGAAGGGCCGCGGCAATCCCGGCGTGGTGCTCTTCGACTTCGACCGCGACGGCGACGAGGACATCTATGTCACCAACGGTCCCGGCGTCGACAACTCCCTATATGTCAACCAACTCGAGGAGACCGGCGCGGTGACCTTCGTGGATGTCGGCGGGGCCGCCGGCGTCGGAGCCTTCGGCCAGGATTCCGCCGGCGCCTGCGCCGGGGACATCGACAACGACGGCGATCAGGATCTGCTGGTGCTCGGCAGCGGCGAGGGTAGCCGCCTGTTCGAGAACCAGAGCGACGGCACCTTCCTGGACATCACCGACCTCTCCGGCGTCGGCAATGTCGCCCGCTGGTCCACCGGCTGCTCCTTCGGCGACATCGATAACGACGGCCTGCTCGACGTGGTGGTCGCCAACACCTATGACAACTGGAATCACCGCATCCCGGTGTTCACCATCGGACCGACCTACGACGGTATGGAACACAACGAGCTCTACCTCAACCTGGGCGGCAATACCTTCGAGGACGTCAGTGCCTCATCCGGCATCCAGAACGTCTCGAACATGCCCGACGCAGCCTTTAGCTGGGCCATCGCGATGGTCGACATCGATCTCGACGGCGACCAGGACATCGTCTCCGCCGACAATCAGGGCGGCGCGCCGCAGGACGCCTCCGAGGAGCGCGGCTACAACCGCATCTTCCAGAACGACGGCACCGGCCGCTTCACGGACATCACCCTGCAGGTGGGCCTCGACATTTTCGGCGGCTGGATGGGTCTCGACTTCGGCGACCTGAACTGCGACGGCAACCTCGACTTCTTCTCCACCAACCTCGGTTACCTGGGACCCGGCGGCCAGCCCTCGCGCTGGTTCTTCGGCAACGACGACGGCACCTTTTCGGATCCGGGCGTCGGAGACCTGGCGATGACCCCCTTCGGCTGGGGAACTTCGATCTTCGACTATGACAACGACGGCGACAGCGACATCGTCTACCACGGCGGCGTCGACCTGTTCTCCCTGATCGTCGAGGACAACCCCGGCGTCCTGCTGAAGAACGACGGCAACTGCTCCGGAACATTCTCCTGGGACTCCGGCGCCTTCGCCACCGAGCACTACAAGCGCACGGTGCAGGGGGTGGCCGTAGGCGACCTCAACGGGGACGGCTTCGAGGACATCGTCTCGGTGTCGAATTTCGACGTCGTCGAGCAGATCTTCCTCCTCTTCTCGGCGGTCATCGGGCCTTTCGGATCACCCTTCGACGACGTCGCAGGGATCGAGTTGGCCTTCTCCGGCAGCTCCAATCCGGGGTTCCAGACCTACACCGACCCGACCCTGGTGGACGGCACCCTGGCGGTGGAGATCTCGAGCGGCGACAACGGCAACGGTTGGGCGGACATCACCACCCTCGGCACGATCGACCTGACCCGCAAAGGCAGCGTCAACCGCGACGGCATCGGCGCGGTGGTGTCCTTCACACCGCACGGCGGCGCGACCGCCTTACGCCCCATCGTCGGCGGTTCGAGCTACTCGTCGCAGGACTCGCTCAGCGCCCATTTCGGCATGGGCGACGCCCGGTGGGGCACCGTTGACGTGCTGTGGCCGGGCGGCGTAGTCAATCGTCTCCACTACGTGCGACCGGGCGAGCGGATCATCTTCCCGGAGATTCCCTGCCGCTTCGACGAGCCGCGCTTCGGACGCTATGTGAGCTGCGTGGTCCGGTCCCTCGTCGATCTAAGGCGGGCCGGCGTTCTCGATCGCCACGAGAAGCGGCGGTTCTTCAAGAGCGCCTTGTGGGCCTACATCGAAGAACGCCGCAACCACTGACCGGTGCTCGACGAATCCGCCGGCGGCCGGCCTCTGGCCGCCGGCCTTTCGTCGAATCCCTCAGCCATTCGGAGGTGGTGCAGGCCGCCTCCGGTATTCCAGAGCAGGAGGTCTCTCGCCGTGACCTTTTCCGCCGTCCGCCCCCACTCCAAAGTCGTTCGCCGCCTCGATCCGGCATCCTTCGTCCACGCCTACAACGTCGACCTGCAAATGATCTACCCCTGGCAGGGGGTGGTGGACGAGCCACCCTTTGGCGCTGCCTGGGCGGTGCTCGCACCGGGCGAATCCACCCAGGCCAATGCCCACCAGGAACTCGAATCCTTCTTCATCTTCCGCGGTGCCGGCAGGATGCAGGTGGGCGACGATCGCTTCGAAGTCTCCCCCGGAGACGTCACCTTTCACCGCCCCTTCGACAACCATCGGCTGACCAACCCCTCCGACAGCGAGGAGCTGGTGTTTCTCACCGTGTGGTGGGAAGACCGTGCCACCTGGACCGGCAAGGGTGCGGCCGGCTTAGGCGCGGCCGGCTTAGGCGCGGCCGGTCTGGGTGCAAACGAGGAGACCCCAGCGGCGATCGACCGAGCCCTGGTCACCGCCGCCCCGCCGACCCCCAACGGCGATCTCCATCTGGGGCACCTTTCGGGTCCGTATCTGGCCGGCGACGTCCACGCTCGGTTTCTCCGCCTGCGCGGCATCGACGCCACCTTCGTCACCGGCAGCGACGACTATTCGATCTTCGTCGAAGCCGAAGGGCGGCGCATCGACCGCGATCCGGCGGCAACGGCGGACCTCTACGCCACGGCGATCGAAGAGACCCTGCAGGCGGCGGGAATCGACCTGGCCGCCTTCCCTTCGCCCCAGCGGTCAGACCACCACATCACGACGGTACAGAGCTTCGTCCGGGACCTCTGGAAGGCGGGCCACCTGGAGGAGCGGCTGACGGAGTGTCCCTGGTGTCCGCACTGTGACCGATACCTGTGGGAGGCATTCCTCAAGGGGAGCTGTCCGCACTGCAAGAGCGCCATGGTGGGCCACACCTGTGAGGACTGTGGCCGGGTCCACGACGGCCCGGATCTGCTGGACCCCGCCTGCAACCTTTGCGGTGCGACACCCATTCGCGTGCCGATCAGCCGCCTGGTCTTTCCCCTGTCCCGCCACTCGGAAACCCTGCGCACCCACCTGCGCACCGTCTCCATGGGCGGCCGCCTGGCGAGCTTCTGCGCGGCGATCCTGGCGGACGGCCTGCCGGATCTGGCCGTCACCCATCCGACGGACTGGGGCATCGAAGTGCCCATCGACGGCTGGGAAGACCACCGCATCTACGTCTGGCTCGAAATGGCGCCGCGCTATATCGCCTACAGTAAAGAGGTGCTGACCGCCCGGGGAGAACCGGCCGATGCCTGGACAACGCACTGGAAGAGCGACTCCGGCCGGGTGGTGCAGTGCTTCGGCTTCGACAACAGCTTCTACTACGCGCTCTTCATCCCGGCGCTCCTCAAAGCCTGGGATCCGGAACTCCAGCTTCCGGCGGCCTATCTGAACAACGAGTTTTATCGCCTGGCGAACCTCAAGTTCTCCACCAGTCGCGGCCACCGCATTCTCGCCCGCGATCTGCTCGCCGAAGCGCCACGCGACGCGGTGCGCTATTACCTGGCCCGTACCGCGCCGGAGCGGGAAGAGACCGACTTCACCCTCGAGGAGTTCCGCCAAGCCCTCGACGACGAACTTGCCGGACACTGGCAGTCGTGGCTCGACGGTGTGGCCGAACGCGCCACCCGCCTCGGGTCGAAGGTCCCCGGCGCCGGCGAGTGGACGCTGGAGCAGCGGCGCTTCTACCGCCGCCTTGAAGCCCTGGTCGAAGACGCCGCCGGCGCCTGGGGAGACGAAACCTTTTCACCCCAGCGGGCAGTGGTGGTGATGAGTGAGATCGTGCGCGAGGGACGCCGCTTCGGCCAGGGCCAAACGGAGTGGGCTGAAGTACCGAGCCGCAGCGAGGAGTGGCGTACCGCCGTAGCCCTGGAACTTCTAGCCGTCAAGGTCCTGGGTTTGGTCGCCGCGCCTCTCATGCCGGAGACGGCGGAGCGCCTGTGGCGGACTCTCGGCTATGGTGCAGGCCCGGCCGAAGGAAGCTGGCAGGCAGCCCTCGATTGGGTGCCCACCGGGCAGCAGCTGGGTGACTTCCACCAAGAGGTCATCGCGTCGCTGACGGACTACCTCCAGTCGGACACTCCACCCTCTGCGCCGCTGCCGGACCAAGGTACTGATCCCGAGGGCATCGCGCCTCACTCGGAAAGAGGTCTTCTTCGGCCAGCGCGGCCGCCGCCGGATTCCGATGCGCCTCAAAAAGGGTTTCAGGGGGACGGCTCGATGCCCGTCCAGCAGTTGCGCCCTCCCCCTCTATGGGGATAGGACGTCGTCCGTCCGGCGGTCAGGGGGGCACGAGAGAGCGGTTCTCCTGCCGCTCCATGGGCTGGAGACGTACCGGAATGACGCTCTCCGTCTCGATACCGTCGCGGGTTTTCTTGATCACCCGTAGGTCCTGGAAGAACTCCCCCACCGGCGCCACCATCTTGCCGCCCACCCGTAGCTGGTCGACGAGGGACTGAGGCAACTCCGGTGGCGCCGCCGTCAGGATGATGGCGTCGAAAGGCGCCGCCTCGGGCCAGCCCTGGTAGCCGTCGCCGGCCCGCACTTCGACATTGTTGTAGCCGAGGCGGTCGAGGCGCCGGCGGGCGTCGCGGGCGAACTGCTCGATGATCTCCATCGAGTACACCCGGCCGGCAACGCGCGACAGCACCGCCGTGTGGTAACCGGAGCCGGTGCCGATTTCCAGCACCTTGTCGCTCGGGCCGAGATCCAGCAGTTCCGTCATCAGCGCCACGATGTAGGGCTGGTACACGGTCTGGCCGTGGCCGAGGGACAGGGTGCTGTCCTCGTAGGCCTTCGGGCGCTGGGATGCCGGCACGAAATCGTGGCGCGGCACCGCGACCATCGCATCGAGCACTCGGGAATCGGCGACCCCGCGTGTCCGAATTTCGTCCACCATCGAGCGCCGGAGATCCGGGAGAGACTCGTCCTGCGCCAGCGACTTCGCCGCCGGCAAGGTGATCGCCATCACCGCCAGCAGAGCGGCGAGGGAGGCGCTACGGAGGATCTTCGGGCGCAAGGACTTTGGATTCACGGAATGGACTCCTCCCGTCGATAGACCACTTCGCCGTCGACCACCGCCAGGTCCACGGCGAGGGTCGGAATCGCGGTCGGCGAAAGACGGCCGGGATCGCCTTCGAACACCACCAGGTCGGCCCGCTTGCCAATCTCCAGAGAACCGATCTCGTCTTCCAAGAAGAGGGAATACGCGGCGTCGAGGGTGAAGGCTTGGAGAGTTTCCGGCCAGGTCAGCCGCTCCCCCGGCAGCCAGCCGCCGGCGGGCTGGCCGTCGAGGTCCTGTCGGGTGAGGGCCGAGTACAGGCCGAGGCGCGGATCCGGACGCTCCACCGGAAAGTCGCTACCGAAGGCGAGTCGGCCGCCGGCGTCGAGCACCTTGCGCCAGGCATAGGCGCCGGCCAGGCGCCGCGGCCCCACGCGATCGCCGGCCCAGGGCATGTCGCTGGTGGCGTGGGTCGGCTGCATGGAAGCGATCACGCCGAGGCGCGCCATGCGCTCGATGTCCGCCAGGCGCATCACCTGCGCGTGCTCGATGCGGAAGCGCGCCTCCGGCCGCGGCTCACCGAAGGCCGCTTCGAGGGCATCCAAAGTGACCAGGTTGCCGCGATCGCCGATGGCGTGGATGCCCACCTGGAAGCCCGTTTCGAGCGCCCGCTTCGCCACCTCCAGCAGATGATCGCCGGTGGCGGTGAGCAGGCCCAGGTTGCCCTCGTCGTCGCTGTAGGGCTCGATCAGGGCGGCGCCTCGGCTGCCCAGGGCACCGTCGGCGTAGAGCTTGATGCCGCGCACCGTCACCCGGCCCTGCGGGTCGATCCACGGCCCACGTTCAAACCAGGCGTCGAGGAGCTCATCGAAGTCACCTAGGAAGAGCGCCGCCCGCAGCGGTAGCTCGCCGGCTTCGGCCAACGCCCGATAGGCCTCGATGGTCGGATCTCCCACCCCCATGTCGGTGACGGTGGTCAAGCCGAGGGCGACGCAGGTGTCGGCGGCGCGGCGAATGCGGCGGCGCAGTTCTTCGTCCGAAGGCGCCGGCAAATTGCCGCGCGGAAGATCCATGGCGTTGTCGATCAATACCCCGGTCAGGGCGCCCGCGTCGTCGCGCAGGAACCGACCGCCGGAGGGATCCACGACGTCCGCTGGAATCTCCAGCTCACTCATCGCCCGGGCGTTCAGCAAGGCGGCGTGTCCGTCCACCCGGTTGACCCACACGGGGTGATCCGGCACCGCGGCGCTCAAAGCCCGATGGTGCGGGAAGGCCTTGCCGGGCCACAGGTTCTGGTCCCATCCGCGGCCGAATACCCACTCGCCGGGGGCGAGACCCTCGGCCGCCCGCACGATGCGGGTCACCACCTCTTCAAAGGTCGGCGCGCCCATCAGGTCGACCTGCACCAGAGCCGCCCCGAGGGCGGCCAGGTGCGAATGGGCATCGATCAGACCCGGGATCACCACCCTCCCGGCGAGATCGACCACCTCGGTGTCGTCCCCGCGCAGAGCGCCGGCTCCCGCGGCGGGACCGAGATAGACGATGCGCCCGTCGCGCACCGCTAGGCTGCCTGCCACCGGTTCCCGCGGCACCACCGGATAGAACACCCCGCGATCCAAAATGAGGTCGGCGGTGTCCTCTGCTCGGGCCGTCGGCGTACCGGTAACCCGCCCGATCATCAGCAGGGCGAAGAGCGAGAGGCTAAGCGGGGCAAGGACTTGTCGTTTCATGGTCTTCATCACGGACCGCATTCTGACCCCTACCTGTGCAAAGGACAAGCCATCGACGATCGGTTCTGCACTCTTGACATGCAATCAAATGGTTACCTATCATTTCGCCATGTCCGACGTCTTCCGCGCCCTGGCCGACGTGAGCCGCCGCCGCCTGCTCGACCGCCTGTATGCGCGCAACGGGCAAACCCTGAGGGAGTTGAGCGACGGGCTGCCGATGTCCCGGCAGGCGGTCGCCAAGCACCTGGGCATCCTCGAAGGGGCCCATCTGGTCACTTCCGTGCGCCGCGGCCGCGAGAAGCTGCACTACCTCAATCCGGTGCCGATCGCCGAGATCGTCCGGCGCTGGGTCGGGAAATTCGAAGATGTACGGCTGGACGCCATCGTCGATTTCAAGGAACAGCTGGAGTCCGCAGCCCGAAGCTCGGCTTCCCCCCGTCCCTCCACTCACAAAACGTCATCAGGAGAAGACCGTGCCGGCAACCGAAACCAGTGAGAAAGCCCCTGACTTCGTCTACGTCGCCTACATTGCCGCCGACGCCCAGCGCGTCTGGAGCGGGCTGATGGACCACGACCTCACCCAACAGTACTGGGGCCGCCACAACGTATCCGACTGGACCGTCGGCGCGAGCTGGAAGCACCAGCGGCCGGATGGTTCCGGCATCGTCGACATCGTCGGCGAAGTGATCGAAATCGAGCCGCCGCGCAAGCTGGTCGTCACCTGGGCGGCCCCGAAGGACGCCGAGGACGCAAACAAGGTCTCGCGGGTCACCTATCTGATCGAGGCCCTCGGACCGGACACCCGGCTGACCATCACCCACAGCGACCTGGAGGCCGGATCGGACATGCACCTGGACGTGACCACAGGCTGGCCGGCGGTCGCTTGCAACCTCAAGACGCTGCTCGAAACCGGCAAGACTCTGTCCGAAGACGCGTGGCCCAAGGAAGAAGGCGCCAGGACCTAGCCAAGGCGGCAGCCGCCCACCGGAACCGGCCCGCCGAGGCGCCTCGGCCGGTCGCCGGTGGCCCGAGAGACACTGCTAAGCTCGCCTTCGTGCAGTCCGACGAGCTCCTCGCCCTGGCCGAGATTCAGCAGCGCATTGATCGCACCCTCGAAGCCTCGCCGGCCGACGAGACGGAGATCGCCTGGCTGGAAGCCCGTCACCGCACGACGGTCTCGAACGCTGACGGTTCGGCGGACACCTCCCCCGGGGCGCGGCACTCCCGCACGGTGATCGTGCGCATCAACGAGCGCGGGCGCCACGGCTCCTACCGCACCGCCTTCGCCACCCCCGGGGAGCTGGCCAGCGCCGTGCGTGAGGCCCTGGGCCTCGCCCGCCTGCAGCCGGACGGCCGCGACGTGAGGCCGATCTCCAAGCGCGGCAGGGACGCCAAAGCCCACCAAGAAAGCTGGGACCCGGCCATCGCCGCGCCGGACCGCCCGGATCTCGATGCGGTTCTCGGCCAGCGGCTGGAGAGCGACGAACAGGCCGACCTCGAAACCGTCGAAGTGCGCTCGGTGGTCGCCAACAGCCGCGGCCTGCGGCGCCGGGCGGAGGTCACCGGCGCCACCCTGCGAGTCACCAGCGGCCAACAGGCCACCGCCGGCCGCGCCGCATCATCCGCCCGACGCCTGGCAAAGCTCGACGGCGGCGACACCCTGGAGCGCGCCCGCGGCCGTCGGGGAAGCTCCCGGGCAACGTCCTCTTCTCTGCCGGAGGCACCCTACGGCCTGGTGCTCTCGCCAGAGGCAATGTCCTGCCTGCTCGATCTATTCAACCGTCACGCCCTGTCGTCGCGCTCCTTCCGGGAAGGCACCTCGTGGGTGGCCGGCTCCCTCGGCCACCAAGTATTCGACGCCGCCTTCACCCTGCGCGACCGCGGCGAAGACCCGGGCGGCCTGCCCTTCCCCTTCGACCTGTTCGGCGCCCGCAAGCGCAATCTCGATCTGGTGGTGGATGGGGTGGTGCGCAATCCGGCGGTGGACCACGCCCTGGCGCCAGTGCTCGGGCGGCCGGTGACTCCCTTGGCCGTGTCGTCGGACGACGCCTTCGGCACCCACCTGTTCCTCGAAGCCGGCGCGCTGGAGGACGCGCAGCTCGCCGAGAGCGTCGGCGAGGGCCTGTGGGTCGGCTGGCTGGACGGCGTGGAGTGCTGGGACCCGGCGACCCTCGCCTTCCGGGCGCGGGCGCGTGGCGTGCGCCGCATCCGCGACGGCGTGCGCGGCGAAGCGGTTGGAGAGCTGCTGTGGGAAGACCGCCTGTCGCGGCTCTTCTCGCGCATCGCCGGTATCGGGCGACGCACCGTCTGCCTGGCAATGGGCGACGACGCCCTGGGCGCCATCGTCACTCCGGCGGTGTCCTTCCCGGAGGCGATGGGGGTCGTCGGGAACGGTTAGCCCGAACTTCTCACCAACTTCGTCGCGAGAGGGCGCAGGCGCCTGTAGCTGCAAGGAGTTTGGTCCTCGAAGCGACGCAGTCGTACTTTCAGTACGTCGAGGAGCGGAGAGGCCAAAGGACGCAGCAGATGCAGGTGCGTCCGCCCTCGCAGCAGAAGGCTGGTGAGAAGGTCGGGCTAGGTCCGCCGCCGGCGCACCAGCACCACGGTCTGATCATCCCCCTGCGGCAGGCCGGCGCCAAAGCGGTCGACGGCGCCTTCGATGGTCTGGAGAATCTCTTCCAGCGGCACGTCGCGCTGTTCTCCGAGCAGCCTCTCCAGGCGATCCTCGCCGAATTCTTCATCGTCCGGCGCGGCGCATTCGGTGATGCCGTCCGAGTACAAGCACAGCAAGTCTCCGGGCTCCAGGACGATGGAGCGCGCCTGGTAACGGCCGCCGGGCATCAGGCCGAGGGGCAGTCCGCCGGAGGTCAGGTGCTCCACGGAGCCGTCGGTGCGCACCAACATGCCGGGATTGTGGCCAGCGTTGACGTACAGCAGGTTGCCGCTGGTGGCGTCGATCTCGGCGACGATCATGGTGATGAACTTGTTCGAAGCGCTGCTCTCGTACACATGATGGTTCAACCGCTCCACCATCCGCGGGCCGAGGTCGCTGCGGTCGCGCAGCAGGGCGAGGGACGAGTGCAGGGTGGAAACCATCAACGCCGCCGGCATGCCCTTGCCGGTGACGTCGCCCACCGCCATGCCGAGGCGGCCTTCGCCGGTCAACACCAGATCGTAGTAGTCGCCGCCGACCTGGCGCGCCGGCCGGTTCCAGCCGGACATCTCCAGCCCCGCCACCTCCGGCAGGCGATCCGGCAGGATCTGCCCCTGAATCTCCGCCGCCAGCTCCATCTCGCGGCCGAGGCGCTCGGCCTCCAGGGCGTGCCGGTGGAGACGGGCGTTTTCGATCGCGATGGCCGACTGGTTGGCGAACAGCGAAACCGTTCGCCGGTCCTCGTCTTGAAACGGTCCAATGCCGTGGCGGCTTTCCTTGTCACCCACCACCAACACACCGCCGCGCTCCCCCACTTCCACCGCCAGCGCGTGGCGCACTTCCGGAAGAAGACCCTCCGGCGGCTCCGCGTTGTCGTCCATGGCGAGCAGCTCTTCGGCCAGCGGTCCGTCGGCCGGCAACTCCTCCAGGGCCGAACCGCCGAAGGTCTGTCGCAAAACGTAGCGATCGTTTTCCCGCAAGTAGAGGGCACCACGCCGGGCATCGAGCAGCGACACAGTCTGCAAGAGGACGTTTTCGGCGAGCTGATCGAGATCGAGGGTGGCGGCGATGGACAGCCCCACCTCGTAGAGCGCTTCCAGCTCGACGCCCCGGAATCGCGCCTGGAAACGATGCTGTTTGAGTTCGCGGTCCAGCCCCTCGGCGCGCAGCAGCGCCTCCAGCGCCACCGCCACCAGCGGCACCTCGGAGGCCGATTCACTGCCGCCGCGGGCGACCAGTACACCACCCGGCACCTCGATGCGGGAGGTGCACCGAGCATCGTCCGGTCCCTCATGGGGAAACGGGTCCTCGCCTGGTTCACCGCACACCAGCGCGCGCTCGAAACCGCCCTGGCGGTCACGATAGAAAGCGACCGCTTCGGCTCCCAGATGAGACCGCCAACCTTCGAGCAGGCGCTGCAGGGAGGACCGGCTACCGCCTTCGGCGGCCAGTCCGGAGATGGGGATAGACGATGTTCCCGGCCCGGTGCGTTGGGTCAAAGGCGCGCTTCCGTCAGGTCAGAGCCGCCGGAAGGCCTCAGGACTCGAGGGCCGCAAGGGCCGCCTGCTGATCCTCGAAAATACCGGCGAACTGGGCCAGACCCATGATGTGAAAGGTCTTCTCGATGGTAGGAGTGAGGCAGCAGAAGGCCAGCTTGCCCTCGATCTCCAGGATACGCTCGATGATCTCGATCAGAATCGAGATGCCGATGGAGTTGACGATCTTAGTGCCCGCCAGATTGAGCAGCAGGTTCTTCTGGTCCTCTTCATCGACCAAACGGTAGGCCACCCGGGCGATCTCCTCGCCGCCCTGGTTGTTGATGTAGCCCTCGGTGTGGATCACCGCCACGCCATTGTGCTGCTCGACGGTGACTTTCAGAGTCTCGGTCATCTCCAGGTTCCCATCATGCCTTCGCCTTCGTCATGACCACTTTTGTTCCACGCTCGCTCGAATCGAACTCGACATCGTCCATCAACCCACGCATGATCTTGAGCCCCCAACCCCGCTTGTTCTCGTCGCCGATCTTCTGGCTGATGTCAGGATCTTCGACCTCGGCCGGCTCGAACCCGATGCCGCCGTCGCGCACTGTGATGCGCAGTATTTCGGGCTCGGCGGTACCCAGAATCTCGCAAGTGATGAAGACTGTGCCGTCCGGCGTCTTGCTGTGCTCGATGGCGTTGATGCACGCCTCGATGACGGCTAAGCGTACCTCGTCGACTCGGTCGGCGCTCATGCTCATCAACTCAGCCATCGCCGTCGCGGCATTGCTCGCCGCGATCTCAGCGCCCTGTGCCAGCGGGAGCGTCAAAGTGACCTCCCTCAGTATGGCCTGCTCAGCCATCTTATTCCGAGGTGCTCGTGGAAAGGACCCTAAAAGGTGAGGTAGAACTCGAGAGCGTAGATCACGATGGGGTGAATCATGTCGTTCATCAGCAACCATCCGAACGATGCCGCGGTGCCCACGGCAACGAAGACCTTCGATGAAAGGCGCGGAACGGAGAATTGTCTGCGAACGGACTCTAGCATGATCGGCTCTTCCTTCTCTGTTTCACCCAGAGAGGAGCAAGGACGCTGCCAGGCTCATCCGATCAGCCAGAAAGGCAATCCTCCCAAGTACTTACCAAGGTGCCACCCGATTGTTGACAAACGGGTGGCACCTAATGATGGGTCAGAATGTCGCACTTTTTATTCAGACGTATACATGCAATGAGGAACAGCGCCCCATCTTGTACCGCTGAAGAGAAATTGGGTCATAGTGACTCGCATGCGACATTATGACCCAATGCGATAAGCAAGGGCACCAGCGAATATAGGAGATTCCCTCAAAAGCCCCTTCTCTGTAAGGTTTTTCGATCCAGACCGAGGATCTTCGACGCGGCCGTCTTGTTGCCCCGCGTCATCTGCAGCACACGGCGAATGTGGCGCTTCTCCACCGTGGCGAGGTCGAGGGCTTCGGGCCCCAGGTCGTCCGCTTCGCCTCCCAGGAGTGAGCGCACCAGTGGCGCGTTCACTTCTCCCTCGGCCAGCGACAGGGCTCCTTCCACCAGGTTCTGAAGTTCGCGCACGTTGCCCGGATAGTCGTGGCTCATCAACAGGGTCAAGGCGTCGGCTCGGAAGGGCGGCACCCCAAGGCCCTCTCGCTGACAGAAGGACTCGGTGAAGTAGCGCACCAAGTGAGGAATGTCGCCCTTGCGCTCGCGCAGCGGCGGCACTTCGAGGACGATGCCCTTGAGACGGTAGTAGAGATCCTCCCGAAACTCGCCCCGGCGCACCATCTCTTCGAGATCTCGATGGGTGGCGGCAATCACTCGCACGTCGACCGGAACCGCCTTGTGGCCGCCGACGCGCACCACTTCGCGCTCCTGTAGCGCGCGCAGGAGCTTGACCTGCACCGCCGGCTGCATGTCGCCGATCTCGTCGAGAAAGAGCGTCCCGCCGTGCGCCAGCTCCAGCTTGCCGGGCCGCGCCTGGACGCCGGTCGCTACCCCGCGCTCGATGCCGAACAGCTCGCTTTCGAGCAGCCCTTCCGGCAGCGCCGCGCAATTGAGGGCGATCAATGACCCCTCGCGGCCGGAGCGCAAGTGGATCAGCTTGGTCAACATTTCCTTGCCGGTGCCACTCTCGCCGCGCACCACCACGCTGATGCCGCGCGCCGCCACCCGTTCCGCCAATTCCAAAACCCGCCGCATGGGAGCACCGTGGGCGATGATCTTCCGGCCGCCGACCTCATCGGCGAACTGACCGCGCAGGGCCTGGTTCTCTTCCTCCAGCCGTTGCCGCTGCTCCGCCAGGCGCTCTACTTGACGCACCGAGTCCAAGGCCACCCCGGCGAGCACCGAAACGGAATCCAGGAAGCGGCGATCGTCGTCGGAAAACGACGGCTCCTCGGTACCGCGGCCCTCCTTGTCGAGCACCGCCATCAGCCCCAGAAAGACACCGCGGCAAGCCAGAGGCGCCGCCATCAGCTCACTGAAGGGCCGCCCGGCGACGGTTCCCGAGGTACGGCGGAGCGGCCGCCCTTCGGCCAGCAGGTCGTGCCACAGCGGATCCGCCAGCACCGTTTCGCCGCCCGGAGACGACTCAACCCAGCCAACGCTGGCGACCGCTTGCGGCTTGCCGTAGGCGTCGCGCGTCACGGCCAGGGCGGCGGCCGGATCGAGCACCGCGCACACCCGCTGGAGCAATTCCTCCACCAATTCCCCCTCGGGCTGCTGAGCGTGCAGCGCCAGGGAAAGGTCGTAGAGGGTCTCGAGCTGGAGGATGCGCCGCTTTTCGGCGAATCCCACACCGGTTGAGGTCATGGCGAAATTCTATCGAAGTGGTGACTCGCGGGCCGCGAAATCGAATGCGTTAGCTCGCCTCGCGGGCTTGCTCGCGGCCTTCGAGGGTGCGGCGGAGGTACTGCCCGGTGAAACTCTCCGCCACCGCTGCCACCGCCTCCGGACTGCCGGCGGCGATCAGCTCACCGCCCCCGGCGCCGCCCTCGGGACCGAGATCGATGATGCGGTCAGCGATTTTGATGACGTCCAGGTTGTGTTCGATGATCACCACCGTGTTCCCCAGATCCACCAACCGGTGCAGCAACCGCAGCAGCTTGCCGACGTCGTCGAAATGCAGGCCGGTGGTGGGTTCGTCGAGCAGGTAGAGGGTTTGGCCGGTGGAGCGCTTGCAAAGCTCCCGGGCCAGCTTCACTCGCTGTGCCTCGCCGCCGGAAAGGGTGGTCGCCGGCTGCCCCAGCCGAATGTAGCCGAGGCCCACTTCGTCCAAGGTGGCGAGCACCCGCTCGATCGCCGGAATGTTCTGGAACACCTCCCGCGCTTGCTCCACCGGCAGGGCCAGGATGTCGGCGATCGACAGACCCTTGTACAACACCTGCAGCGTCTCCCGGTCGTAGCGCTTGCCGCCGCAAACCTCACAGGTGACGTAGATGTCCGGCAGGAAGTGCATCTCGATCTTGATCTGCCCATCGCCGGAGCAGGCCTCACAGCGGCCTCCCTTGACGTTGAAGCTGAATCGCCCGGGGGCGTAGCCGCGCATTCGCGCCTCGGGGGTCTTCGCCATCAGGTTGCGGATGTGGTTGAAGACGTTGGTGTAGGTCGCCGGATTGGAGCGCGGAGTGCGACCGATGGGGCTCTGATCGATGGCGATGACCTTGTCGATCTTCTCCAAGCCCTTCACCGCCATGTGTTTCCCCGGGCGGTCGCCGGCGCGGTAGAAGTGCTTGGCGAGGGCCTTGTAGAGAATGTCGTTGACCAGGGTGCTCTTGCCGGAGCCGGACACTCCGGTGACGACGTTCAGGCAACCGAGGTCGAAGGTCACGTCGAGGTCCTTGAGATTGTTCTCTCGCGCCCCGAGGACCTTCAGCGCACCGGTCGCCTGGCGCCGCTCGGGCGGGATGGGAACCTCCATTTCGCCGCGCAGGTACATGCCGGTGAGGGATTTCTTCGCCCGCGCCACCTGCTTCGGGGTGCCTGCGGCCACCACCTCTCCGCCGTGGACACCGGCGCCGGGGCCCAGATCGATCACCCAGTCGGCCTCGCGAATGGTGTCCTCGTCGTGCTCCACCACCAGCACCGAATTGCCCAGGTCGCGCATGTCCCGCAGGGTGCGGATCAAGCGGGCGTTATCCCGCTGGTGGAGGCCGATGGACGGTTCGTCCAGCACGTACAGCACCCCCATCAGTTTGCTGCCGATCTGGGTGGCCAGGCGGATGCGTTGGCTCTCGCCGCCGGAGAGGCTGGCCGAAGAGCGCTCCAGGTTCAAGTAGCCGACTCCGACATCGCCCAGGAAGCGCAGCCGGTCGTGCACCTCCTGGATCACCTTGGAGGCGATCGCCCGTTCGCGCTCGTCGAATTCGAGGGCCGCTACCCAGGCTTCGAGTTCGAGCACCGAGAAGCGCCCCAATTCGTCGATGGAACGGCCGTGCACTTTGACCGCCAGCGCCTCCGGCCGCAGGCGGCGGCCGGCGCAGTCCGGGCAGGTGTGGACGGACATGAACTTCTCGATCGAGGCGCGGACGTGGGCGGAGTCGGTCTCTCGATAGCGCCGTTCCAGCCGCGGCAGGATGCCCTCGAACTTGCCTTTCCAGCGGTAGCTCGACCGTTCGCTCTTCAGGCTGAAGTCAATCTCCTTCGAGCCGCTACCGTGTAGCAACACCTGCCGTACCTTCTTGGGCAGTTTCTTCCAGGGCGTCTTTAGCGAGAAGTTCATCGCCTTGGCGATGTTCGCCACCATCCGCATGCTCATGGAATTGGAACTGGCCGGCCAGGCGGCTACCGCGCCGGCGTCGATCGAGCGCTCCGGATCGGCGATCACCTTGTCCTCGTCGACCCCACTGATCGAGCCCAGGCCGGAGCAGGTCGGGCAGGCGCCGTAGGGACTGTTGAAGGAGAAGAGGCGCGGCGTGATCTCCGTCAAACCGGTGCCGCAGTCGGAGCATGACCAGCTCTGCGACAGGGTTTCCTCGGCGGCGCCCTGGGGAGCGATCACCAGCAGACCGTCGGCCACCTTCAGCGCCGTCTCGACGGAGTCCGCCAGGCGCTTCTCGATGCCCGGTTTGATCACCAGGCGGTCAACGACGATGTCGATGATGTGCTTTTTCTGCTTGTCGAGGGCGGGCGGCTCGCCGCTCAGATCGACGATCTCGCCGTCGACCCGCGCCCGCACGAAGCCTTCCCGCGCCATCTGGGCAAGCTGCTTCTTGTACTCACCCTTCTTGCCGCGCACATAGGGCGCGTAGACCACCATGCGCGTGCCCTCGTCGAGGGACATCACCCGATCGACCATCTGCTGAACCGTCTGCGGCCGGATGACCTTGCCGCAGGAAGGGCAATGCGGAACCCCGACGGAGGCATAGAGCAGGCGTAAATAGTCGTGGATCTCGGTCACCGTGCCGACCGTCGAGCGCGGGTTCTTCGACACCGACTTCTGCTCGATGGAAATGGCCGGCGACAGCCCTTCGATGGCGTCGACATCGGGCTTCTCCATCTGCTGGAGAAACTGCCGCGCATAGGCCGAGAGGGACTCGACATAGCGCCGCTGTCCTTCGGCGAACAAGGTGTCAAAGGCGAGGCTCGACTTACCGGATCCGGACACCCCGGTCACCACCACCAACTGGTTGCGGGGAATGTCGAGACTGATGTTCTGGAGATTGTGCTCGCGAGCGCCGCGAATGCGGATCAAATCCATGGGCCGAGAACTCTAGCAGGTTGCTGAAAAAGGGCTGCGCCCTAGGATTTCAGCTGCCCTGCTAGCTTTCTTTCCGAGGGGGCTGGGCGCCCCCTTGCCCGAAAAATAAAGACTTTTCGGGCTCACCCCGTCCTCGGCGCCGCCGGCGCCGCCTCGCCCTTCGGGCTCGGAACAGGCTGCTGAAGGATGGAATGTTTCTTCAGCAGCCTGCTTCTGGAGGTGCCAGCACTCTCATTAGCTTCCGGAAGAGGCTATCGAGCAACGGGAGCCCGAGGGGACTCCCGTGGGTGTCCTGCTGGACACTCTCTGTCCGCTACGGGCGGATGCGGCCGGGGCCGCGGGGGTGGAAATCCACCTCGCCGCGCGGGTCCACCGGATTCAAGTCGCCGTCGCCGGGGCTATCGCCACCGACCGGGCGGCGGGGGCGCCGCGGGCGCCGCGGGCGGTTGTCGATCTGACGGCTTTCGCCGGTGATGCGCAGCGCAGTGAAGAGCTGCGTTGCCGCGGCCTGACTGAACACGGCACCGGTCAAGCTTGAGGCGGACGGGATGGTGGCGCCGGCGTTGGCTTCCGCCCCGAAGATGAAGGGGAAGAGATCCACCGCCGGGATGCTGGCGCCGTAGCTGGCGTTGATCGCCGCAATGAATTCGTTGGCCACCAGCGCATAGCCGAAGGGCGTCGGGTGGACGCCATCGTAGGAAAAGATGCCGCCGGTCAAGAAGTCCGTCGTGTAGACGATACCGCCGCCGGCGTCATAGCCGTTCCTGGCGATGTCGCTGAAGATGGAGTTGACCGGCACCAGAGCCGCTCCAAAATCCGTCGCGGCCCGCCGGATCGCGTCGTTGTACTGGGCGAGGCGCGCTTCGATGGTCGCCACTTCATCAGCGTCGAGCACCGCTTCGTTGGGCAGCGGCTGGCCGTTGCCGCCGAGCTGCGCCGGAATGCCGAAGCCCTGGGCCAAGAAGCCGCTCGCCGTCAGCAGCACCCGGTCGCCGGGGCCGAGGGGGCCGCTCGGGCCGATCAGCGGTACCGGCGCGCCGTTGAGGATCACCGGCTGACTGGTGGCCGGATCGACTACCACCGGCGGCAGGGTGGTAACGAAGGGAATGCTGGTGACGCTCGGGATGGTCGCTACCACCATATTGGCTCCGACCGCCGCCAGGGTGCCGAGGATCTGCCGGTAGTCGGACTCGAACTGCGCCGCCGGGGTGAGGGTCACGCCATCGATGACGATGCCGCTGGTGGCGGCACCCAGGACGTCGTTGTTGCCGATCCAAACGCTCGCGAAGGTCGGCTGCTGCACCGCCGCCAGCTCGAGCTGGGTGCCGAGGCCGCGCAGCACCAGATCGATGATGCCGTTGCCGGTGCGGGTGGTCACCACGTCCGTCACGGTGAAGCCCGGCACCGCCATGTTGTTGTAGGGGCGCGGCAATCCGAGGTTCAGGGGCGGTCCCGGCTGGGCGGCCCGCGGCACGATCACCGGCGCGCCCGGACCGAGGCTCTGGATGGCCAAGAGCGGCGGAATACCCGGCGCGCCGGCCAGCGGCTGCTGGAAGTCCGGGGCACCCGCCTGGCGGGCGATCAGCGCCGGGTAGCTCAGAGCCTGCACATCGGCGTGCAAACCGCTCGAGGCGAAGCCGGCGGTCAGGCTGTCGCCGACGGCGACGTAGCGGGTGAAGTCCGCGTTGCCGGTGTTCTGCGCCAGGGCAGCACCGGTCAGGGAGAGGGCGGCGAGCAGGGTCACGGCGAGGGCCGCGACGATCCCGAGGTTCTTCTTCATGATCATCGTCTCCTTGTGCCCCTGGGCCTAGCGGCTCACCGTCACGCCGAACAGCCAGGCTTTGTTTTGGTAGGTGCCGAAGAAGTCGCTTTCGCCGGCGAAGCTGCGGGCCCGGCTGCGCTCGTCGAAGTCCAGATACATCACGGCGACGTCGACCACATACTTGTTGCCCTGGTGACCGTAGCCAATGGTGAAGCCGTTGCGGTCCGCATCGGGCAGCAGCGGGCTGACCGCCTCTTCCGGCTGCGGCGTCTCGTCGAACACATAGCCAAAGCGCCACTCGGAGCCGCCGGGGCTCTTCCAGGATAGGCCTGCCCGGTAGTTGTTGACGTCTTCCCACTCCTGTTCGCGGGTGGTGTCCGGCAGATCGTCGTTGGTGAAGTCGATAGTCAGCTCATCGAAGCTGCTCCAACCGGTCCAGTTGATGTCCGTCAAGAGGGTGAGGTTTTCGGTCAGGCCGAAGGAGAAACCGAGGCTTGCCATCTCCGGAAACTCGAGCCCCGCCTCGATCGGCAGGTCCTGACCGAAGGGCAGACCGGCCGCCACGGCGGCGTCGAAGGGCGTGCCGGTAAAGCGCTGGAAAAGTTCGCCGTCGCCGGCGTAATCCACGTCCACAGAACTGCGGTAGGACAAGCCCCAGGAGAAGAAATCACCCACCCGGTGCAGCAAACCGACGTTGAACCCGAAGCCGGTCTCGAAATCGCTCTTCAGGTTCAGCACGCCGACATCCGAAGTCTGCAGGGTGAGCGGATTGAAGGTGGCGATGTGCTGCACCAACTCGACGTCCGTGAAGCGAGCGACGGCGCCGAAGCCAATGGCGAAGTTGTCACTCACCTGCCAGCCGAGGGCCGGGTTGATGTCGATCGCCCGCAGCGCCGCCTTGCGGCTGACGAAGCGGCCCGGGAAATCCTCGGCCCACTCGGTGGTCAGGCCGAAGGGGGCGTTGATCCCCAGTCCGAAGGTCCAGGTGTCGTTCATCGGCTGCACCCAGTAGGCGTGAGGCGGGAATTCCGACAGGGTTTCCTGCTCCGCCTCGACCCCCGGTCCGGGGAAGGAGGAGGTGCCCTGGAAGCTCGCCTCACTGCCGCGGATCCAGGTGAAACCGGCGGCGAAGCCGCGCTCCTGGAACGCGATGCCGGCGACATTGTGGAACATCGCCGAGGGGTCGTCGGCCTGGGCCGTGAAAGCGCCGGCCGTTCCCATGGCCTTGGAACCCTGCTCGAAGATACCGAAGCCCGCGCCGAAGGCGGGCAGCGCCATCAGAACGCAAACTCCCCCTACGACCAAGGCCGAACGAACCGCGGACTGACTGGATCTCCTGCTCATCCCAAGCTCCTCTTGACTGCGTTGATCATTGCTGAACGGATCAAGTCGAAATCGCGGCTCCCACCCTTCTTCGTCGAGTGCCCGGCGGGAATTGCCCGGCGGACGGCATTCATACATCGATGGTTCGGCTGACTTCTGACTCAGCCTCTGACAGTAGTGGAGAAAACCCAAATCTGTCAATGTTTACAAAGCTTTTCCCGAGGCGGCACACCTTTCCGGGGAAGCTGCTAGAGTGAACCTCGAAAGGGGAGGCAAGGGATGGAATTCCAGCACGAAATCCACGAGGAAACCTATCGCCGGGTGGAGGATTACCTGCCGGACTTCTTCGAAGATCCGGTGCACGACGAGGACGCCGGCAACTTCTACGTGCGCTACGGCAGCACGGTGCTCGAAATCTGCGTCGACGCCTACGGCCCGAAGGAAGCCTCGGTCAAGATCACGTCCTTCTGCGTGCAAGGGGTGAAGATGTCGACGGATCTGGCCGGTGAACTCCTCGCCCTCAATCACGAGCTTCCCTTCGGCTCCTTCTCGATGCTCGGCGACGACATCTTCTTCGCCCACTCGGTGTTCGGCCGCGATCTCGATGCCCGCAAGCTGCTCGACGCCATCGCCGCGGTGGCCTATGCCGCCGACGAGTACGACGACCACCTGGCCGCCAAGTACGGCGGCACCACTGCCCTGGAGCACATTCACCGCACCGGCGGACAGAAGCGCCGCCAGGAAGATTCCGGCACGGAATCGGACTTCGACAGCTCGGCGTTGCCTAGCTAGCAGGGTGCTGGGCGCCCGCCCGCGGTCCGCCCCTCGCCCTTCGGGCTCACCCCATCCACGGCAGCTATGCTGCCGCCTCGCCCTTCGGATTCGGTCGCCGGTCGATTCTCTATCGGTGGGAGGAGCCGCCAAACTCAGCGGTGAGCGGAGCCGCCCTTGATGGCGGCTTCGGCCTCGCGGTCGAGGATGCGCTTCTTCACCGTCTCGCGCTTGTCGTAGTGCTTCTTGCCCTGGGCGAGGGCCACTTCCAACTTGAGCCAATTGCCGCGCAGGTAGACGGAAAGCGGGATCGCCGTCTGTCCTTTGAGTTGAGTACGGCCGTAGATGCGGTCCAGTTCGCGCCGCGACAGGAGCAGCTTGCGGTCGCGATCTGCCGGATGGTTCTGGCGGTTACCGTGGCTGTAGGGGCTGATGTGGGCACCGACCAGCCAGGCTTCGCCGTTGCGCACGTCAACGTAGGCGTCTTTGAGCTGCACCTTGCCGTCCCGCGCCGCCTTGACCTCCGTGCCGGCGAGCACCATGCCCGCTTCGAAGGTCTCCAGCACCTCGTAGTCGTGGAGCGCACGGCGATTGCGGGCCAAGATGATCTTGTCCCCCACCTTCTGAGGTTTTCGCCCTGCTTTCGAACCCGCCATGACCACTCCTCTTCTGCTTTTCCGCTCGGCACTCCGTCCCAGATAGCGGCAGGAAGGCCAGGAATCATACTCCAGCCGGCGAATACAATCCTCATCACCCTGAACCTGCTACAGTTTTCGTCTTCATGCGGCCAATCTTCGTCTGCTGTCTGATCCTGTTCGCCTTGCCCGCGACCGCAACCTTCGGCGCCGAGATCTCCAAGCCGGTGGTCACCGTCGAGGAGAACCGCGCGCTGATCGATTTCGAGCTCTCCGAGGCCTTCGACGAGCGCTTTCTCGACCGCATTCAGAGCGGGCTGCCGACCGGTTTCGTCTACCGCCTCGAACTGCGCAAGGACCGCAAGCGCTGGTACGACCGACCGATGCGGGAAACCACCCTTCAGGTGGTGGCGATGTACGACGCCGTCGCGCGCGAGTACCTGGTCAACACCAAGCTGGGCGGCAAGCTGGTGGAGAGCCGTGGGGTGACGGATCTCGCGGACCTGGAACGGGAAATGACCCGCGTCATCCGGCTGCCGGCCTTCGAGCTCGACGAGTTTCCGAGTAGCTGGCGCCTGATCGTCCGGGTACGGGCCGAAATGGGGTCCAAGACCCTCTTGTCCTTCATCCCCGTTACCATCAAGACCGATTGGGGCGAATCGAAGAAGTTCCGCACCAAGAACGCTCTGCCGGACGGCGCTTGAGGCACCGCCCAGGGAACCATGTGAACGCCCCTCAGCCAGCCCCCGATCCGGCCGATTCCGTGCCGGCCCACGATTTCAAGGGTCGCCGGCGGCGGCCCCAGCGGAGCGACGCCCGCTGGGTGGTCGGCGGCCTCCTGGTCCTGCTGGTGCTCTTCGTCGGGGTCCTCTACTTCTTCCAGCGCACGCGGGATCTGCCGTCCTTTCTCGCCAACAATCAGGTGTTGCTGTTCGTTCTCTGGTACGTCGACATCATCCTGATCGTCGTCATCCTGTTCGTTCTGCTGCGCAACCTGTTCAAGCTGATGGTGGAGCGGCGCCACCGCATGCTCGGCTCCAAGTTCAAAGTCAAACTAGTGCTGACCTTCATCGGCCTGTCGCTGATCCCCGTCCTGCTGCTGTTCACCATCGCGACGGAGCTGCTCCAAGGATCCGTCGACCGCTGGTTCACGGCGCCGGTGCAGGAGGTCCTGGAGCAGGGGGCCGCGGTCGCCGAGGAGCTGGTGAGCCGGATCGAAAAGGGCACCCTGCGAGACGCTTCTCAGCTCCTCCAGGACATCCGGCCGATCGATCTCGCCGATCCCCAACAGCGGCCGGAGCTGGGCGATCTGCTGCGCCAGCGGCTCCAGACCACCAACCTCGCCATGGTGGCGGTCTACGACGAGCGGGTGTTCATCCAGGCCGCCATCGATCCGCAGGCGGGCATCACCGACCTTCCGGAACTACCCGCGGACTTCTTGTCGGACGCCGCGGCCACCGGCTGGGCAGTCCGGCCGGTCCGCCAGGTGCCCGGCCAGTCGGGGCGTTTGATCCTGGCGGCCGCCGCCGGTCCACCGGCACCGGCACCGGACGAATCCGGCGGCGACCAGGCGGCGCCGCCACCGCGACCGATCGTGGTCGCCGGCGCTCTGATGGCCCCGAGCCTGGCGGAGAAGACGGAGCGTTTGATCGACGCCAGCCAGAGCTATCGCCAGCTCGAAGTGCAGCGTGAGGACCTCAAGGCATCCCACCTGCTCACCTTCTTGATGGTGACGCTGTTGATCCTCCTCGCCTCGTCTTGGGTGGGGCTCTACCTCGCCCGGCGGGTGACGGTGCCGATCCAGGCGCTGGCCGACGGCACCCGCCGCATCAGCCTGGGGGATCTCGACCATCGGGTGGAAGTGGCCGCCGACGATGAACTCGGCGTGTTGGTGGATTCCTTCAACCGCATGACCCAGGAGCTCAAGCGCAACAAAGAGGTCATCGAACAGAGCAACCTCGAACTGGTGGCGGCCAACGAGCGCCTGGCCGAAGAGCGGGCGCTGATTGGCGCGGTGCTCGAAAACGTTGCGGCGGGGGTCATCTCCACCGACGCCGCGGGCCGCATTTTCACCTGCAACGGCGCCGCCTTGAGGATGTTGCGACAGCGCGAGAGCGAGGTGATCGGGCTGGCGGCGGCGGACGCCTGGCGCGATCCGGAACGGCGCAAGGTAGCCGACCTGTTGAGCGAGGAGCTCGAGAACGGTCACCTCGCCCGCGAGCTGCACCTAGTGCTGGGCGGTGAGTGGAAGACCTTCGATGCCAAGGTCACGGCGATCGACGACGGTGAGTCGGAGCAGGAAGAGGGCGCCCCCGGCGAGGGAGAGTCCGGCCGGGTGATCGTTCTCGAAGACCTGACGGAGCTGATCAAGGCGCAGCAGCTCGCCGCCTGGAACGAAGCCGCCCGGCGCATCGCCCATGAGATCAAGAATCCCCTCACCCCGATCAAGCTGTCCGCCGAACGGCTGCTGTACAAGTCCCGGCAAGAGGATCCAGCCCTCGGCAAGGCGCTCGAAGAAGCGGTCGAGATCATCACCCGCGAGGTCGCCTCGATGCAGTCGATGGTCGACGAGTTTTCGCGCTATGCCCGCATGCCGGGGCCGCGGCCGACCTCCGTCGACGTGCGTCGGCTGATCCACGAGACCATCCACCTTTACCGAGATCTGAAGCCCGGCGTCGCCGTGCGCGGCAACATCCCCACGGAGCTGCCGGCCGCTCAGCTCGACGCGGAGCAGATCAAGCGTGCCCTGATCAACTTGATCGACAACGCCCTCGAAGCGACCGATGCGCCGGGAGTGGTGGAGGTGTCCGCGGAGCGCCGGACGGGAACGCTGTACATCCACGTCGCCGACAGCGGTCGCGGCGTGCCGGTGGAGGCACGCGGCAAGCTGTTCCTGCCCCACTTCTCCACCAAGGGCCGCGGCACCGGCCTCGGCCTGTCGATCGTGCAGCGCATCATCACCGAGCACCACGGCACGATCCGCGTCGAGGCCAACGAGCCACACGGAACCATTTTCACCATTGAGTTGCCTTCCTAGCAGACCGTACCGGCCCTATACTGCGGCCATGAGCACACCCCAAGAAACCATCCAGAACGACCTCAAAGACGCCATGCGCTCCGGCGACAAGGAGCGCCTCGGCACCCTTCGCATGTTGCTGACGGAGATTAAGAACGAATCCATCCGCAGCGGCGACGAGGTGGACGACGCGACCTTCGACAACCTGGTGCGCAAGGGGGTCAAGCAGCGCAAAGACGCCGCCCAGCAGTACCGCGACGGCGGCCGCGAGGAGCTGGCGGAGAAAGAAGAGCGCGAGATTACCTACCTCGAGGCGTACCTGCCGCAGGCGGTACCGGAAGAAGAGATTCGCGCGGCGATCCAAGAGATTCTCGCGGCTTCCGGCCTCGAGGGCCCCAAGGCGATGGGGGTGGTGATGAAGGAAACCCTCGCTCGCTTCGGCCCTCGGGCCGATGGCTCCACCGTCAGCCGCCTGGCGCGCGAAATCCTCGCTCCATAGGCCGCAGGTGTTCGCCGCGTGAACGAGCCGCTCCTCGACCGCCTGGCCGCCCACTACGAGGCAGCGGGCATCCCGGCGCCGGCGCCGAAGCAGGCGGCGCGGGAACTCGGGGAGAATCCCGCGATCGTCGAGGGCGTGGTGCGGCGCCTGGTGCAGGAGAAGCGGCTGGTGGTGCTGAGAAACGATCTCGTCGCCTCCACCGCGGCCCTCGAAACGCTCTGGCGGAAGCTCCTCGCCAGCGAACGCGAGAGCTTTACGGCGCGCGATGTCAAGCAGAGACTTGGCCTCACCAGCCGATGGGCTATTCCGGTTCTCGAACATTTCGACGCCCAGGGCTGGACCCGGCGGGAAGGAGCGGAGCACCGGCGAACGGCGGGCGGCATGCTATAGTCCCATGCAGTGTCGCTTCGTCCATCGCTCTGGCATCGGAGGTTGAAGATGCTGAAAAGATTTCTCCCGCGGCTCGTCCTCATCGTCTCTTTGATCGCCAGCCTGGCGATTCTCTCGACCGCACCGGCGCTCGGTGCCGCCCGCCCCGACGGACCCTCTGAACGCACAACCACCGTCAAGGCCGTCGAACGCTCCGGCGGGCTCGATGTGCTCGACGCCATCGAAGCTCTGTGGGATCGGGTGCGCTCGACCATCCGAGGGGACAAGCAGGGACCACGCGATTCTCCAGGCTCGGGGGTCGACCCGAACGGCCACACCCACAAGCCCGGCGCCAACCCGTAGAGCCGAGCGGAATCAAAACATCCCGTCTCTCTCGCCGTACTTCGAGGCGACGGTAAAAATCACGCTGGATCGAGGACTCGGATCGAACTACACCTCCAGAATCCTACATACCTAAACACCGACCCCTAATGACTACAGGCTCCGCCGCGCCCGCCCCCAACTTCCCGAGAGACGACTCTCTGGATCAGGGCCCGGTGGAGATAGACACCTTGCTCGCCGCGCTGCGCACCCGCCCCATCGCCCATCGAGTGCGGCGGATTCAGCAGGATCCACGCTTTCATCGCGACGATCTCGCCGAACACTTCCTCGCCGAAGCCGCCGCCCGGATCCTCGACGATCCGGGCGCTGCCCAGGAGAACACCGCCCTCGCCATCGCCGTTGCCGAGGGACTCGATGCGAGCGCCTTCGGCCCGAGTCGACTGAGCGACCTCCTCGGGCGCTGCTGGGCGCGTCACGGCAACGCGCTGAGGGTCTACGGCGACCCGCACGGCGCCGAGAAAGCCTTCGGTCAAGCCCGATCTTTCCTGCGCCGCGGCACCGGCGATCGCCGCCTGGCCGCTCGCTGCGCCGAATTGGAAGCCTCGCTGCTCAAGGATCAGCAGCGTTTCGAGGCCGCCCACCGGCGGCTGGAGGACGCGATTACGATCTACCGCCGCGGACGCATTCAGCCGGCCCTCGGCCGCGCCCTGGTCGTCAAGGGCAGTTTCTTGCTGTTCGAGAACCGCCCGGAGAGCGCCCTGCGGGTGCTGCGCGAGGCCGTGCCGCTCCTCCGGCCAGAGGACGATCCGCGCACCTTCGTGTTGTGCGCCCACAACCTGATCAACGCCCTCAACGGTACCGGCTACAGCATCGCCGCACACGCCCTGGTGGCGGACATCCGACGGCTCTACGAGCGCCTGGGGGACCACATCAACCTGCTCCGCCTGGACTGGATGGTGGCCGAGATCAACCTCGAACTCGGCCGCGAAACCCAAGCGGAGCAGGGCCTACGAGCGGTCCGCCAGGGGTTCCTCGACCGCGGCATGGCCTACGACGCGGCCCTCGTTTCGCTCGATCTCGCGGTCATCTACCTGGAAGCCGGCGACCCCTTCCGCATGCGGGAACTGCTGGAGGCGATGATCCCGATCTTCCAGGCGCGGTCGCTCCATCAAGGGATGATCGCCGCGCTGATCTTGTTCCGCGAGTCGGTCGCTCTGCGCCAGGCGGACACCGCCCTGGTGCGCGACCTCACCGGCTATCTGCAGCGCGCGCAACGGGACCGCACCCTACGGTTCCGGCCGACCTCCTGACTCTCACCGACCTCCAGATCCTCGATACACTGCGGCGATGAACGCCGCCCGTGAAGCCCTCATTCGCCTACGCGAGGGAAACCGCCGTTTCGTCGCCGGCGCTCCCGAATCCGCCGTCCGCAACCGTCCTGACCGCCGCGACCAGCTCGTCGCCGGCCAGGCGCCCTTCGCCGTCGTCCTCTCCTGCTCCGACTCGCGGGTGCCGCCGGAGACCGTCTTCGATCAGGGGTTGGGCGATCTGTTCGTCGTGCGCGTCGCCGGCAACGTGGCGGCGCCGGAGGTCATCGGCAGCGTCGAGTTCGCCACCGACGTTCTCGGCGCCCGCCTGGTGGTGGTGCTGGGGCATTCCGGCTGCGGCGCCGTCCAGGCCACCCTGGCGACCCTGGACGACCCGTCCGCCGTCGGTGGCTCTCCCCACCTCGGCGCGATCGTCTCCAGGATCCGGCCGGCCGTCGCCGGCATCGCGCTTTCCGACAGCAGCCTCCCGCGGGCGGTCCGTGCCAACGTCCGGGCCGCCGCCGATACCCTACGCACGGACTCCGAAGTCCTCGCCGGCTTGATCGCCGACGACGGCCTACGGGTGGTGGGGGCGGAGTATTCGCTGGCGACGGGCCGGGTGGAGTTCTTGGACGGGCGGCCGGAGGAGGCCTGAGGAAGTCCGTTCAACCCCGCTCGTCGCGCACCTTCTCCGCATCCAACAGCCGCACCATGCCCCGCACCTTGCCCCGCAGGTCGGCCACCAGCGCCTCCACTTCTTGCCGCGCCAGGGGTTCGTCCGATGGCGTCAGGTCGGGCTCGGCGGCGGAGGGCAAAGGCGCAGTCCCATCCGGCGGAGCATAGAGCCGGCCGAAGAAGGCCTGCGGCTCGATCTCCAGCGAACGCAGGATCCTCTCCAGAACAGCCAGATCCAGCACCTGGCGGCCGGCGAGCAGGTCGTGAACGACGGGTAGCGGCACCTCGGCCGACACGGCGACGCGATCCGCCGAGAGATTGCGCTCGGCGAGGAGCTTCCGCAGCAGCTCGGCGGCGCGGTCCTGGGTGGTCGAGTCACTCATCGGTCCAGTATAGCCAGCACGCCGGCTCCTTTCCCCGGAGCCTTTGGGCCTTTACAGATCCCTCGGCCATCGGAGACCATGGCTCCATGAAGAGCATCGCCATTGTCGGAGCATCGACGGACCGTTCGAAGTTCGGAAACAAGTGCGTTCGGGCCTACCAGCACGAAGGCTGGGAGGTCGTGCCGATCAACCCCAAGGGCGGCGAGATCGAGGGAGTCGAAGCGGCGGTATCGCTCGCCGACGCTCGCCCGACGGACCGCATCGCCCTCTACCTGGCCCCGAATCTCCTGCGGCCGCTGCTGCCGGCGATCGCCGAGCGGGAGTCGCCGGAAGGGGTCTACTTCAATCCCGGCACCTGGACGCCGGAGCTGCTGGCGGAAGCGAAGGAGATGGGCATTCTCGTGCGCCAGGCCTGCGCCATCGTCGCCATCGGCCTCAGTCCGTCGCAGTTTCCCTAGCAGGGAGCTGAAGAGCGGCTTCGCCGATCATTTCAGCACGCCTGCTAGTTGTTCGTTTCTAGGGGGCTGGGCGCCCCCTCGCCCTACGGGCTCACCCCGTCCTCGGCAGCCAAGCTGCCGCCGAGCCCTCTGGGCTGGGTCGCATGTCAGCAGTCAGTAGAAATCAACACCCTTCTAGGCGCTGTCAGGGGGCCGCTGAAGGATGGCCCGCTGGTCGTTCCAGCGGGAGCGCACCTCGACCATCTGGCGGCGGGTGAATCCCAGTTCCGTGGCGATCGAGGTGATCTGCGCCTCCTCCTGGCCGGAGATCGAACCATCGGCAGCGGAAACGGCGAACAGGCAGTCGAGCAGCCGCAGGCGCTCCTCTTCACTCGACAACTCCCTGAATTCCCGGGTGACGAGAAAATTCTCGGTACTACCGAATAGCCGCGCCTGACTCTTGGCGATCTGCACAGCGAGCACCGCCTGCTCCTCCGGCAGCTTTCCCACCTCCACCACCAGCCGTTCCATCGTCCGGGTTTCGGCCGCGTCGATCGACAGATCGGCATGGGCCACCCGGCTCAGGTTGTAGGCGAAGGCGGCGATGAAGCGGGCCTTGTCCGGCTCGATCGCTTCGAGCCGCGCCACGATCTTGCGAACGGTTTCCGTTTCGGCGGTGGACGCGGCTTCGCTGGAACTTCCCTTCAGTCCAAACCAATCTCGAATCGACATGGCCGAATTCTAACGGCGGCCGAGCAACCTTGCGCCGGTCGGCGCAAATGTCTATGTTGCTGGCTATGACTTTTTCCGCCGCTTTGAGCGACATCCAGCTCCTTGAACGGCTCGTCGCGTTCGACACCACCAGTTCGAAGAGCAACCTGCCGCTGGTGGACTTTTTGTGCGACTACCTCGACCGTCCGGGAGTGCGGATCGCCAAGAATCGCTCGCCGGACGGCCGCAAGGCCAATCTGCTGGTCTCCGTAGGCCCGGAGATCGGAGATCCAAACGAACGCCCCGGCCTGGTCCTCTCCGGCCACATGGACGTGGTGCCGGCCCTCGAAGACGGCTGGCAGAGCGACCCCTTCACCCTGACGGAGCAGGGCGACTCGCTGGTCGCCCGCGGCTCCGCCGACATGAAGGGCTTTCTCGCCCTGGCGTCCAATCGACTGCGCGCCGCAGATGGCAGAAAACTATCCGCTCCCCTCGTCCTGATCTTCACCTACGACGAAGAGGTCGGCACCCTCGGAGCCAAGCACCTGGTGGACGACTGGGAAGATCAGCGGTCTTCGTGGAGCGAATGGGATCCCCTGCCTCGGGCGGCGATCATCGGAGAGCCGACCAGCCTGCGGGTGGTCGGCCTGCACAAGGGACACCTCAAGGCTCGGGTCACCCTCGAAGGGCGGAGCGCCCACAGCGGCTATCCGCACCTCGGGGCGAACGCCATCGAAGCCGGCGGCCGGGTGATCGATTCGCTGGCAGCCCTACGGCGCCATCTGGAGGATGAGCGGCCGGCCGGCGCCGAGCGCTTTCCGGAAGTTCCCTTCGTCGCCCTGAATGTCGGCACCGTCCAGGGCGGCTCCGCCGTCAATGTGGTGCCAGACCGGTGCGTGATCGAGGTCGGCGCCCGCATCCTGCCGGGCATGGACTCAGGCCAACTCCTCGACCGCCTGCGCCGGGCCGCTCTCGACGCGGCGGGCGACGCCCCATCGGGTGCCGGGCACCGGTTCGAGGTGCTCTCCGACAGCCCGCCCATGCGGGTACCGGACGAGGCCCCGATCACCCGCGCCCTGCGCGAGCTGAGCGGCCGCGACGAGGTGCACAGCGTGTCCTACGCCACCGACGCCGGCTGGCTGCAGTCCCTCGGTCTCGACTGCGTGATCTTCGGCCCGGGCTCGATCGAGGTGGCCCACCGTCCGAACGAGTTCATGCCGCGGGCCGAAATGGTGACCGCCCGGGACATTCTCGAAGCGACCATCGGGCGGTTCTGCGGAGGGGCCGCCCGGTGAGCGAGTTCCTGCAGGCGGACCTCACCTGGCGGAACCGGCGTTTCGTGCCGAACGTCGTCGTGGAAGTGGACGACACCGGACGCATCGCCACCGTCGCAGAAAACGCCGTCACCGAGGGCGAGACCGAAGACCGGCGGTCCAGCCCACCGCTGCGGCGCCTGTCCGGCAAGGCGTTGCTGCCGGGCTTCGTCAACGCCCACTCCCATGCCTTCCAGCGCGGACTGCGCGGCCGGGGGGAGACTTTCCCGGCCGGCGCCGGCAGCTTCTGGACCTGGCGCGAAGCGATGTACGGCCTGGTCGATGAGCTCGACGAAGCCGCCGTGGCCGCCCTCTCGCGCCAGGCCTTCGCCGAGATGCGGGCCGCCGGTATCACCACCGTCGGCGAGTTCCACTATCTGCATCACCAGGATGCGGAGGCGAGGGATTTCCGCTTCGACGGCGCTGTCCTGCGGGCCGCGGCGGAGGTGGGAATCCGCATCGTCCTGCTCCAAGCCTGCTATGCCGCCGGCGGCGTCGGCAAGGCGCTGGCCGGCGGCCAGAAACGTTTCGCCACACCGAGTCTCGACGAGTACTGGCGCCAGATGGACGAGCTGTCGGAGTGGACCGCCGGCCAGCCGGACCAGACCCTCGGGGTGGTGGCCCACAGCCTGCGGGCAGTTCCACCGAAGATGCTGCGGGAGCTTCACCGGCAAGCCCGCCACCGCGGACTGGTGCTCCACATGCATCTCGAAGAGCAGCGCCAGGAGATCGCCGAAGTCGAGGCCGCCTGGGGCGCAAGGCCGATGGAACTGCTGCTCGGCGAGCTCGAACTGGACTCCCGCTTCACCGCCGTCCACTGCACCCACAGCGATCCCGGCGACCTGGAGCGCTTTCTCGCCACCGGCGCCCACGTCTGCGTGTGCCCGCTGACCGAAGCCAACCTCGGCGACGGCTTGCCGCCGCTCGGTGAGGAGAGCGCCGGCTCCCTCTGCCTGGGAACGGACTCCAATGCCCGCATCTCGATGCTCGAAGAAGCCCGCTGGCTGGAGTACGGCCAGCGACTCCGCGGCGCGCGCCGCGGCGCCCTGCGCGATGGCGACGGAGCCATCGCCCCGAATCTCCTGGCGGCGGCCACCCGCGGCGGCGCCGAGGCCCTCGGCCTGGCCGCCGGCGAGATCGCCGCCGGCCGCTGGGCCGACTTCGCACTGGTGGATCTCGAACACCCATCCCTCGCCGGCGCCGACGCCGACATCCTTGCCGCCGCCCTCCTCTGCGGCAGCGACAATCAAGCGCTCGCCGCGACCTGCGTCGGCGGACGCTGGACCCATCTGGAGCAAGACCGATGACCTACCGCGTCGCCGTTCTCGGAGCCACCGGCCTGGTCGGCCGAAAACTCTTGGAGATTCTCGAGCAGCGCGACTTTCCGGCGAGGGAGGTGGTCGCGTTGGCCTCGGCCAGAAGTGCCGGCGGCGTCCTCCCCTTCCGCGGGGAGGAACTGATCGTGCAAGAAGCCGCCGCGGGCGCCTTCGATGGCATCGACCTGGTCCTGTCCTCGGCCGGCGCCACGGTCAGCCGTGCACTCCTGCCCGAAGCCGCTGCCCGCGGCGCCGTCTCCGTCGACAACACCAGCGCCTTCCGAATGGATGCGGAGGTGCCCCTGGTGGTACCGGAGGTCAATGGCGCGGTGCTCGCCGAACGGCCGCCGCGCGGCATCATCGCCAACCCCAACTGCTCCACCATCCAGCTCGTCCTGGCCTTGAAGCCGCTGCACGACGCCTTCGGCCTGAAGCGGGTGATCGCCAGCACCTACCAGAGCGTCTCCGGGGCCGGCGCCGCGGCGGTCGACGAACTGCGCGAGACCTCACGCCAGGCCCTCGCCGGCGAGGCCCCCACCGGCGACGTCTTGCCGCACCCCATCGCTTTCAACTGCCTGCCGCAGATCGATGTCTTCCTGGAGGACGGCGACACCAAAGAAGAATGGAAGATGCGGGTGGAAGCGCCCAAGATCCTGGGCTTCGACCTGCCGCTCCACGCCACCTGCGTGCGGGTGCCGGCCTTTTTCGCCCACAGCGAGGCGGTGTGGATCGAGACGGAACAGCCGATCGATCCGCCATCAGCCCGGCAGGTCCTGGCGCAGGCGCCGGGCGTGGAAGTGGTGGACGACCCCGAGCGCCTCGCCTACCCCACCGCCCTCGACACCGCCGGCAGCGACTGGACCCGCGTCGGCCGCATCCGCCGGGACCCCACCGTCGCGAACGGACTGGCGCTGTGGATCGTCGCCGACAACCTGCGCGTCGGCGCGGCCCTAAACGCCGTGAAGATCGCCGAGCGGCTAGCAGGTTGCTGAAATAGGCCCTCGGCCTATGATTTAAGCTTCCCTGCTAGCTTTATCAGGGGGCTAGGCGCCCCCTCACCCGAAAACACCAGTGTTTTCGGGCTCACCCCATCCACGGCGCCTTCGGCGCCGCCTCGCCTTTCAGGCTCGGAGCACGGTGCTGAGGAATCTCTTCGCACCCTGCTAACTAGTCTCTTCCGCCAACAACTCTTCGATAAGCGCCGTCTGCTCGGCGATCAGCTCGTCGAAGTGCTCCCCGGTTCCGGGGCCGGTGAAGCCCGAATGGATGCGGCGGACTTTGCCGTTGCGACCGATGAAGATCGTCGTCGGGTAGGAGAGAACGGCGGTCAGATCCGGCAGGGTCTCGCCGGCCGCCGCCTTGTCGCTGATGCCGGCGAGCAGCAGCGGGTATTCGATGCCGTAGCGCTCAGCGAAGCGCCGCACCTGCTCGCCGTCGCGCTCCGGGTCACCGCTGAATTCGTAGGCCAGGCCGACGACCTCGAACCCCTGGCGGCGATACTCCCGATGCCATTGAGCCAACAGCGGCGCTTCGTCGTTGCAGTTGGGGCACCAGGTACCGAATACGTTGACCAACACCACCTTGCCCACAAAGCGCTCGTCCGACAGCGATACCGGATCTCCGGCGAGATTCGGGAAAGTGAATTCAAGGGTGCCGTCGTCATTGGTCAAGCCCACCTGCGACCAGGCGTCCGGCAAGGCGACGTCGTCGCTGCGCTCGGCGCTCCAGCGGGCATGGTAGGAATCCCGCGACCAGAACTCGCCGGCCAAGGTCCCATCCTCCAGCACCCGGGCCTCGAACAGGAAGGCGTGGGCGCCGTCGAAGGTCGATAGGCGGAGCAAGCCTTCCTGGTAGGTGCCCGCCAGGTAGCGGTAGTCACCGGTGGGGGTGAGGAAGGTGCCCCGAACGGTGTCGCCGGACTGGTTGAACTCGGCGCGTGCCGGCTCCGCCGCGGACTCCGGATCCACCGGAACCTCACGAAACTCGACGGCCCAGGTGCCGGCGACGGATTCGGCCCCGGGCGCTTCCGCCGCTCCAGGCGCCAACCCCGCTTCGGCCAGGGGCAGGAAACGACGGACGTCGTCGCGGGTGGCGGCGAAGGGCAAGGTGGAATCGCCGTCGGGAATGGTCTTGCGCCAGCGGCCGGTCAGCGACGAACCGTCTTCTGAGACCTGAGCGGAAATCTCGGCGTCGTAGACGTCGATCGCGAACTCCACCTGTCGGCCGTCCACCGCCACGGCGCTGAACGGCGCCTCCTCCCGGCCGTTGACGGCCACCGCCGTCAGGCCGTCGCCCTCCTGCCGCACGCGCAGGGTGAAGGGCAGCTCACCGCCGGGCGAGGCGAGCACCGCCCGCCAGTCACCCACCAGGTCCGGCAGCGGCGCAGGGGATGGACTCGGCGCCGCGCAGGCGGCGAGGAGCGAGAAGCAGGTCAGCGACAGAAGTGGGAGCCAGAATCGCAGCATGGAAAGAATCCTCTGGAGATCGCGCGAAGGGTTTGGGTCGGAGATGAGTTTAGCGTTCTGAGACCTTACACTCGAAAGTACGGCCCACGGCCGGAAACGGGTGTCTTTGTCTCGGACACCCCTTGAGAGGAGCTTTTCCGATGTGCGGACGCTATACCCAGACGGCCCCGGGCGAGACCCTCGCCGACCTCTTCGAGCTACCGGCGATTCCCGAACTCGCTCCCCGCTTCAACATCGCCCCCACTCAGCAGGCGCCGGTGGTGCGGGTGCTGGAAGCCAGGGGAGCGCGGCAACTCGATGACCTGCGGTGGGGTCTGGTGCCCTTCTGGGCGGACGACTTGAAGATGGGCAGCCGGATGATCAACGCCCGCTCGGAAACCGCCGCCGAGAAGCCTTCTTTCCGCAATAGCCTCAAGAGGCGACGTTGCCTGGTGGCCGCCGACGGCTACTACGAGTGGAAGAAAGAGGGCTCCGTCAAGCAGCCTTACCGCATCGTGCGCGACGACCGCCAGCCTTTCGCCTTCGCCGGCCTGTGGGAACGCTGGACGGGCGAGGACGGCCCGGTGGACACCTTTGCCATCCTCACCACCGACGCGGCGCCGGAGATCGCCGCCCTGCATCACCGCATGCCGGTGATTCTCGAGCGCGAGGAATACGGCCTGTGGCTCGATCCGGCGATGACCGACCCGGAGCCCCTCGCCGAGTTGATGAAGCCGCGCGGCGGCGACCGGCTGGAGCCCTATCGGGTAGCCCGCGCCGTCGGCAATCCGCGCCACGCCGGGCCGGAGTGCATCGAACCGATCTAGACCGACCGGCCGGGCTCAGGGCATGCCGAACCCGGACCGCTCTCTCACTGCAGAACCGCGCTCTTCTTCTTGCAGGCCGCCAGCACGCCGTCCCCCAGACCGTTGCTGTGGAAGAACTGATTGATCGGGCCGTTGTCGTAGAAGAAGTTCGAGGTTTCGGTGGTCACCAGGCGGCCGGACGGCGGTTCCTCCCGCCAGCGACCGCCATCGCTCGCCAGGTAGAACGGAAATCCCGACACCGGCACCTTCGCTGAATCCACCACGATCGGTTGACCCACCGGATCGCCTTCCACCACCCGCTGGAAGGACATCACCGGGGTGAGGGAGGTGGTGCTCCTGTAAGTGCCGTCCGGCAGGATGGTGATGAATCCCCCGGAGTAGGCGTTCGGCGACAAGGTGGCGGTGATCTCGAAGAACAGATCGCCGTCGCCGGAGGCGATGCGGATGGGCTCGACGGTGCGGTTGGCAAAGCGCAGCAGCCGTACCGGCACCGTATCGCCGACGCGGATGCCCTCCGGCCGCATCATCAGCGTATCGACGTTGAAACGGTCGCCGTCGAAGGGCGCCTCGGTGAAGGACACCATGCCGTCGAAGGCCTTCGTCCCCGGCAGCAGGGCGCCGGCCGGGATGCGCAGGTGCTGGATCGCCTCGTCGGTGCCGAGATAATCGACGCCGGCGGCGATGGTGCGCGGGTCGCGCAGCAACGGCTCGTCGGCGAAGGCGCCCACGATGTAGGAGCCCGGCGTCGAGGGAACGCCCACCAGGACGCGGGTGAAGTCGAGATCCCGGGAGAGTTCCGCAGTGGCCCGAAAGCGCGCTCCTTCGAGATCCGACGCGGCGGACAAGGGTAGCTGGAAGGTGCGCCAGATGGTGCCATTGTCCGGCCCCGGCGGGAAGGTCGTCGCCAGCCGCTCGGTGGCATTTTCCAGCGCCACCAAGGACACCGGCTCCTCGGACTCAGACCCTTCGACAACCACTCCGGCGGCGCCCAGTTCCTCACCCCGCGGCAGTTCGAGGGAAATCACCAGGCCGTGCTTCGGATGGAGAGCGGATCGAACCCGCGCCAGCGGCCCGTCCACCGCCAACCGGCCACCGTCGGAGACCAGCTTCGCCGTCGGAGGCATTGGAACTCGGGACGGCATGAAAGTCGGCCCGGTCACCGGCGGGTTCTGTACCCCCGGAGGACATCCCCACCACAACACAGCGCTACTCACCATCAGCCAGAACAAACGCTTCATCGCACACTCCTTTTCGTGAACAGAATTTCGCTTCCCGAGCCACAGCGCCCGGCCGCCGGGTAGGCCACCGGGCCTCCATGAACCCCGGCTCGGGAATGGAAGGAGTACCCTTCGCGAGCTATCAATCCCGCGTCACGAAGAAGGGGTTACTTCTGCGAAAAAGGCTGTGCGGATTCGGAAGACTCAGCCTTCCATGCACGGCTCCGGAGGCTTCACGCAGGCGGCGCGGACGACATCGCTGCCGTCGACATCGGCCGACAGGCGCTCCGCCGGATCGATGGTCAACAGCCGAACATCGCAGCGTCCCTGCCCAGCCAGCACCACAGACAGGCCGAGGAGCATCACCACTGCGGCGGAGGCCGCCGCGTGGGTCCAGCGGTGCGGCGAACGCTCCGGCGGACCGTGCAGGATCTGCGCGATGCGCCGCTCCAGATCCGATGCCGTGGCGGCGGCCATCGCCGTCGGCCGCAGGCCGCCGATGCCCAGACGCACGACCTTGAGGAGGCCCCGGGCGTAGTGCCGGGGCTGCCCGCCGAGGGCGACGACCCGTTCGTCACAGGCGCGCTCCCGTTCCGCCAGCAGGCGCTGATCGAGCCACCACACCAACGGGTGAAACCAGAACACCACGCGCAGGGCTCGCTGCAGAGCACCGGCCCAGTGATCGCGCCGGCGCAGGTGTTCGAGTTCGTGCAGCAACACGGCGTCCAGCTCTTCCCGGGAGAGGTGCCGATCGATGGCCAGCGGCAGCAGGAGGTACGGCCGCCGCAGGCCCCAGACGGCCGGCGACGCAAGACCTTCGACCCAGCGGGCCTGGAGGGGATGCCCCCAGCGCGGCGCGACGGGCAGGCCGGAACGCCGCATGGCGGCGGCCAGGGCGCCCGCCACGGGCTCTTCGGATTCCACCGGTCGGCTGTCCCGCAGCCACGCCTTCATCTGTCCCTTGGCCCGCAGCAGGCGGCAGCAGGCGAAGACCGCACCAAGGCACCAGACCGCGATTAGGGCTGCCACCAAGGCACCGCCGGCTCCGTTCACGACGAGGCGATCGGCCGGCGACCAGGTCAGCGAACGAAGGTTTGGCAACGACCAGCCGAGGGCCGAGGCTAGGGAGACGATCAGCGCCGAGGGCAGAAAGAACTTGGCGGCGGCCACCCCGAGAAGGCGGTAGCGTACCCGCGCCGAAGAGCGACGCAGCAGCAGGGCGAGGAGAGCGACCAGGGCCGCGAAGGTGGTCGCCTCCACCAGATGGTTGACCAGAAACGCAGCCGTATCGCCGAGGGCGAAGCCTGTCTCGATCGGGTCGTCCAACATCGGGCGCGGCCTCCGCGGTTCTTAGTTTTCGGTCTCTGGGGTTTCGGTTTCTAGGGTTTCGTTTTCTGGATCCGCACTCGCCGGATCGAGGTCCTCGTCGATCAGCCGTTCGGCGTCTTTCAGGTCTTCCAGGCTCAGGCGGCCGGACTCCACCAGATGGGCCATCAACGGCGCCGGAGAACCGCCGAAGACCTCCAGAAAGTCATCGATCAAGCGCCGGTAAGCCACCTGTTTCGAGACCATCGGCTCGTAGATGTGGGCGTTGCCGACCTTGCGCACCTGGCGCACCGCGTTCTTCTCTTCCAGCCGACGGACAATCGTTTGTACGGTGGTGTACGCCGGTTGTTTGCGGTTCGGCAGCGCCTCCAGCAACTCCCGCACCGAGGCCCGGCCGAGTTTCCACAGCTCCCCCATCACTTCGAGTTCGAAGCGGGTGAGTTTAGTGGCCGGGCGGTTCGATTTCTTGAGCATGGCTCTTTCTTGAACGTGGCTCCGTCTCTCAGGATCTACTACAAGTTACGTAGATCCTACCACGCGGTGAAGACAAGACCGGCCGGCGCGTATGCCTAGCCCGAGAACCCAATCACTGGCAAGATGCGGCGAAGTCGCCAGTTCCACGCGACCGAACCCACAGGGCGAGGCGGCGCCAGCGGCGCCGAGGACGGGGGCGAGCCCGTCCAGGGCGAGGGGGGCGCCTAGCCTCCCTGAAGGGAACAGCTAGCAGTGCTGCTGAAAAAATGCGCGAAGCGCATTTCAGCAGCCTGCTGGCGCTACCATCCACATTGGCGGGAGGCGTTCTGCTCGTCGAGCCAACTTTTGAGCGGCGCGAAGTAGTCGAGCACCGCCGTGGCGTCCATCTCGCGGCCGCCGGTCACCACTTGGAGGGCCTCCGGCCAGGGGCGCGACGCTCCCATGCGCAGCATCTCGTCGAGCACCTCGCCGGCCTCTTCGTTGCCGTAGATGGTGCAGCGGTTCAAGGGACCTTCGTAGCCGGCGATGGCGCACAGGTCGCGGTGAAACTGGAACTGCAGAATGTGGGCGAGGAAGTAGCGAGAGTACGGGGTGTTCGCCGGGATGTGATACTTCGCACCGGGATCGAAGTCCGCCTCGGAGCGCGCCACCGGCGGCGACACGCCCTGGTACTTCTCGCGCAGCTCCCACCAGGCGGCGTTGTACTCCTCCGGCCCGACCTCGCCGGAGAACACCTTCCAGCGCCACTGATCGACCAGCAGGCCGAAGGGCAGGAAAGCCACCTTGTCGAGGGCGTCCTTCATCAACAGCCCGAGATCTTTGGAAGGATCCGGCACCTCGTCGATCAGCCCGATCTGCTGCAAGTAGTCCGGCGTGACGGACAGGGCGATGGTGTCGCCGATCGCCTCGTGGAAGCCGTCGTTGGCGCTGTTGCGGTAGAGGAAGGGCTGCTGGTTGTAGGCCCGCTGGTAGTAGTTGTGGCCCAGCTCGTGGTGGACCGTGCGGAAGTCTTCAGCGTTGATCTCGATGCACATCTTGATGCGCAGATCGTTGACATTGTCGACATCCCAGGCGCTGGCGTGGCACACCACTTCACGGTCCGCCGGCTTGGTGAAAAGCGAGCGCTCCCAGAAGGTGTCCGGCAGCGGCTCGAAGCCGAGGGAACTGAAGAAACGTTCGCCGGAACGCACCATCTCGACGGCATCCATGCCGGTGGCCCGCAGGCGCTCCGTGAGGTCGAAGCCCGGGTCGGCGTCCGGCGGCGCCACCAGCGGATAGATATTGGCCCAGCCCTGCGCCCACATATTGCCCAGCAGGTGGGCCGGAATGGTCTTGCCGGTGCCGAGGTGCTCCCCGCCGTACTCTTCCAGGAGCTTGGCCCGCACGTGGCAGTGGAGGGCTTCGTAGAGCGGCTGCACCTGGGTCCACAGGCGGTCCAGTTCGCCGGCGAAGGCGTCCGGCTCCATGTCGTAGTTCGAACGCCACATGGCGCCGGCGTCGGCAAACCCGAGTTCCCGGGCGCCCTGGTTGTTCAACTCGACGAAGCGCTGGTAGGGCTTGCGCATCGGCGGCGCGACAGTACGCCAACCGACCCACACGTCGAGCAGTTCCTCGGGATTCCGGCTGTTGGCCAGGGTGGCGGTCATCTGCAGCAGGTCGAGGCAGGTGCCGTCGTCCTTGCAGTACTTGCCCTTGCCGTAGGTCGCCTCCAGATCCGAAGCAATGCGGGCCAGTTCCTCGGTCTTCGCTGGATCCGCCGGCGCCGCGATGGGTCCGCCGAGCTTGATCACCTGCAGGCGCCGCTCGACGTGGTAGGGCAGGTCGAGGTCGTCGAAGCGGACCGCCTGCCGGGCGTAGGAAGACCGCGCCGCCAGAGCCTTCTCACTCGCCGCGGCGGCGATCGCCTGGGTGTCGACGGTGATGAAGTTGGACTGCACCCAGGCCGCCCGGGCCTCGGCGTTGGCCAGCTCATAGATATGCGCTTCCGCCGCATCGACGAAGGCCGCGGCACCCTCTGCCGTCGCCGGGTACTCTTCGGTCCCGTCTGCCGCCTCATGAGAGTCGGCAATCACCGGCAACGCAGCCAGCAGCAGCAGGGCGACGAGGGCAAGGGTAGGTCTGATCCAAAAAGTGGGTTTCATGCGATGTTCCTCCGTCTAGTCAAGCCGGGCGAGGGCCGCCGCCATCTGTTCGAGGCCCCTCTCCAACCGCTCATCGGAACAAGCGTAGGAGAGGCGCAGGTGCCGATCATCGCCGAAAGCGATTCCCGGCACCAAGGCGACCCCGGCCCGATCGAGAAAAAAGTCTGCCAGGTCGGCGGAACCCTTCCGATCTTCCTGGAAGAGGTCGTCGACTCGGGGAAAGGCGTAAAAGGCACCCATCGGCGCCTCACAGTGAAAACCGGGCAGTGCGTTGAGGCGCGGCAGCAGGGCATTGCGCCGGCGCTCGAACTCGTCCCGGCGCCGGGCGATCTCCTCATCCGCCTCGCCGAGGGCCGCCAGAGCACCCAACATAGCGAAGGAGGTCGGGTTGCCGGTTCCGTGGCTCTGGATCCTGGAGATCGCCCCCGCCACCGCCGGCGGCCCAAACAAATAGCCGACCCGCCAGCCGGTCATCGCCCAAGTCTTGGAGAAGGATCCCACCAACACCACCGTGTCCGGAAACCGGCCTGCCAGGGCGGCCGCCGAAGCGTGGTTCCGGCCGCCGAAAACAAAGCGATCGTAGGTCTCGTCGGCGATCAGCAGGAGGCCACGCTCGGCGCAGCCTTCGGTCAGCCGCTCCAGCTCTTCAGCGGCGATCAGGCCGCCGGTCGGATTCGACGGCGAGTTGATCAGAATGGCACGAGTCCGCTCCGTCACCGCCGCCAGCAGCGGCTCCGCCCGGATCTCGAAGGCCTCCGAGCTGGCCGTCGCCACCGGTACCGGCCGAGCGCCGGCGAAGCGAATCTGCTGCGGGAAACTCACCCAGCAGGGGCTCGCCAACACCACCTCGTCGCCGTCCTCGAAACAGGCCAGCGCGAGTTGCAGCAACGCCACCTTGGCGCCGCAGGTGATCACGCCGTCCCGCGCGGTCCACGGTGCGCCGTGACGTTCGTCGAAGCGCTTCGCCAGCGCTTCACGCAGGGCCGGCAAGCCGTCCGTCGGCGTGTAGCGGGTGAACCCCTCCGCCAACCCTCGGCCTGCCGCCTCGACGGCCACCGGCGGCGAGGCGAAGTCCGGCTCACCCACGCCCAGATTGATCACCTCGACGCCGCGAGCGGCCAGCTCGGAAGCCTTTCGGGTGATGCGGGCGGTGGCGGATTCGGCGATTCGGCCGACGCGGGATGCGAGCCTCACGGGGGGCGATGGTATCACCGGGCCGGCGGCCGACGGGGCGGTGGGTATCGTCCTTGCAGAAGGTGAGTGAAAACCCAGCAGGGGTCAGCCCACAGCGAGGCGACCGACCGAACCGATCCGCACATCGCACGCCAGGAAAGCCAGTTATGACGCCAGCCCAACTCCCGCGCCGCCCGCGCGGTTTCGCCTACTCCGCCGCCCTCGCCGCTCTGCTGGCCGTTGCCGCCGGCGGCCCGCTGGCCTATCCGGCGGGCGCCGAAACGAACACCGAGCCGAAGTGGCACGACCGGGTCGAAGAGGCCCTCGCCGAAGCCCGCTCGACGGATCGCTTGATCCTGGTCGATCTCTACGCGGAATGGTGTGGCTGGTGCAAGAAGCTCGAGAAAGACGTGTTCTCCACCACTCGCTTTGCGCAGGTGGCCGAAAACTATGTCCTGCTGCGGGTGGATGTGGAGGACGCCGGCGAAGGAATGCGCCTGCAGGACCGCTTCGACGCCCGCAACCTGCCCACCACCCTGATCATCGATGCGGACCTGGTGCGCATCGGGACCATCCGAGGCTACTTCCCGGCTCCGACCTTCGTCACCCGGATCGACGCCCAGGTCGCCCGGTGGCAGAAGTTCATGGAGGGCTACCGGCGCGACGTCGTGTCGGAGGACCCGCAGGTATTGCGCAGCCTCGCCGAGGCCCTACGCCGGCGCTCCGATGGCGCCCGGGCGGCGGCAATCTATCGCCGCCTTCTGACCCGAGAGGATGTGGCGGTGGAAGGTGAGGACTGGCTCCGCCTGCTGCTGGCGGATTCCCTCCGCCTCAGCCGGGACTTTGCCGGCGCCGCGCAGGCGGTAGCCGACTTCGCGCCGGAAGATCCGACGCTCACCGAGGCCCTGAGCTTGTTCCGCGTCCATCTGGCGCGCGACCGGCAGGACTGTGCCGGAACCTCTGCGGCGGTCGATGCCTTCGTCGCCGAACATCCCACCAGCCGCTTCCGGCGGGAGGCCCGGTTCACCCTCAGCCGACTGCAGCAGGACATCCAAGCGGAGTGCGCCGGATGATCACCGCGAGCCCCTTCCGAGTTTCCCGTCGCCGCCTGTCGCTTGCCAGTCTGCTGCTCTTCGTGGCTTCGTTCCTCGCCCTGACGGCGAGCGGGCAATTCCCCGTCGTCGAGCGCGCCGAAGTACGCCTGCTGGCCGACCAAACGGCCTATCCGCCGGGCGCTACGGCGCGGCTAGCGGCAGTGGTCGAGATCGAAGACGGCTGGCACGTCAACGCCAACCTTCCGACCTTCGATTACCTGATTCCCACCGAACTCGAACTCGAGGCGCCGGGAGGCTGGCCGCAGCCGACGGCCCTCTATCCGGCCGGCGAAATGCTCACCTTCGCCTTCGAGGACGAGCCGCTGGCGGTGTACGAGGGCGAAGTGCGCATCCTGGCGGCGGTACCCGTTCCGGCCTCCGCGGCAGCGGGCGAGTACCCGCTCTCGGGCACCTTCCGCTACCAGGCCTGTGACGACAATTCCTGCCTGCCGCCGGTGACCACTGCCGTTCAATTCGACCTGGCCGTCGGCGACGGCGGGGAGACGATCAACGCGGCGATCTTCGGCGACGGCGAGGGCTTGCCCGCCGGCCGTGGCGGCCCCCCCGGCAGCCTGGGGTTGTTCCTCCTGTTCGGGGTCATCGGCGGGCTGATCCTCAATGCCATGCCCTGCGTTTTGCCGATTCTCTCCCTCAAAGTTTTCGGCATGGTGAAAAGCGCCGGCCAGGGGCGCGCCCATGTGGTGAGCGGCTCCCTGGCGACGGCGGCGGGCATCTTGGTGTCGTTCTGGGCGCTCGCTTTCGCCGCCATCGGCGCGCGAGCCGCGGGCGCCGCCGTGGGCTGGGGCGTGCAGTTCCAACAGCCGGCCTTCGTCACTTTCCTGGCGGTGGTGATCGTGCTCTTCAGCCTGAACCTCTGGGGCTTGTTCGAGATCACTCTGCCGGGAAGCGCCATGCGGGCGATGGACTCGCGGCGGCAGGGCCTCGGCGGCCACTTCGTGTCCGGCCTCTTCGCCACCCTGATGGCGACGCCCTGTTCCGCCCCCTTCCTCGGCACCGCCATTGGATTCGCCTTGGCACAACCGGGGCTGATCATCTTCACAATGTTCACCGCCGTCGGTTTCGGCATGGCACTGCCGTACCTGCTGCTGGCGGTGTTTCCGGGCTCGGCCCGCTGGCTACCCAAGCCCGGCGCGTGGATGGATACCCTACGCAAGGTGATGGGCTTCCTGCTCGCCGCCGCGGCGGTCTGGCTGCTCTATGTGCTCGCCGGCCAGATCAGCGCCGAGCGCCTCGCCTTCATCGAATTGGGATTGCTCGCCCTGGCGCTCTTTGTGTGGCTGCGCGGCCGCGAGAAGGGGCGGATTGCCGCCACCGCCGCCGCTTTGGTGATGGCCGTCGGCACCATCGGCCTGGCGGCGACCGCCGCCACCGGACCCACTCGCGGGACGACCGCGGCCACCGAGACGGCGCGCTACATCCAGTGGCAGGAGTTTGATCGCGACAGAGCCGAATCCCTTGCCGCCGCCGGCACGCCGGTGTTCGTGGACGTCACCGCCGACTGGTGCTTCACCTGCAAAACCAACGAGCGCCTAGTGCTCGAAACCCCCGAAGTAGCGCGGCTGTTCGAGGACGCCGGCGTGGTCGCCATGAAGGCCGACTGGACCAACCGCGACGACACCATCGCCGCCTTCCTGAACGACCACGGGCGCTACAGCATCCCCTTCTACCTGCTCTATCGCCCAAACGGCGAGCCTCATCTGTTCAGCGAACTGCTCACCACCGGCCAGATTGCCGAGGCGCTCCAAGGGATTCCGCGGATCGCCCAGGCGCGGTGAGTCACTCACCGCGCGCCCGGTCCCGCAACTCCCGAAACCTTTTCAACCGCTCCCCGAGGCGCGCTTCAAAGCCCTCTCCCGAGGGACGGTAGAAACGGCTCCCCTGGAGGGACTCCGGCAGGCAGTCGATGCCGCCGACGCCGAGCTCTGTATCCGGAGCGTAGACATAGCCTTCGCCATAGCCGAGATCTTTCATCAGCCCGGTGGGTGCGTTGCGAATCGCCATCGGCACCGGGTCCGCCGGCCGCTCGCGCACCGTGCGGCGGGCCTCCTTGAAGCCCTTGTAGGCGGCGACGCTCTTGGGGGCGAGGGCCAGGTACAGGCAGACCTGGGCGAGGGCAAGGTCCCCTTCCGGCGATCCCAGCCGCTCGTAGGCCTGCCAGCCGGCGAGGGCCTGGCCGAGGGCCCGGGGATCCGCCAGGCCGACATCTTCCGAGGCAAAGCGCACCATGCGACGGGCCAGGTAGCGGGGATCTTCACCGGATTCGAGCATCCGCGCCAGCCAGTAAAGGGCGGCGTCCGGATCACTCTCGCGCAAGGATTTGTGGAGCGCGGAGATGAGGTTGAAGTGCTCTTCGCCGGCCTTGTCGTACAGCAGCACCCGGCGCTGGGCAACGCGCTCCACCACCGCGGTATCGACGGGCGCACCGTCGGCCTCCAGCACCGCCAGTTCGAGCAGGTTGAGGGCGCTCCGGGCGTCGCCGCCGGCCAAAGCGGCCAGGGAATGGAGCGCCTCGCTCTCCGCAGCGGCGGTGCCGCCTCCCTCCCCGAGGCCGCGCTTCTGATCCGCCAATGCGCGCTCCATCAACACCACCAGCCCGGCCTCGCCGAGGGCCGCCAGCACCACCACCCGGCAGCGCGACAGCAGCGCCGAGTTGATCTCGAAGGACGGGTTTTCGGTGGTCGCCCCCACCAGCACGATGTCGCCGCGCTCGACGAAGGGCAGGAAGGCGTCCTGCTGGGCTTTGTTGAAGCGGTGGATCTCGTCCACGAAGACCAGGGTCCGCTGCCCCGCCGACCGGCGCAGGCGGGCGGCGGCGGTCATCACCTCTTTGACTTCTTTGATCCCCGAGGTCACGGCGCTGAAGGGGACAAAACGGCTGTCCGTCTCCCGGGCGATGATCAGCGCCAGGGTGGTCTTGCCGCATCCCGGAGGCCCCCAGAAAACCAGCGAAGGCACCCGATCCCGGGCGATAGCCTGGCGCAGGAAGCCCTGGGGCCCCAACACTTCGTCCTGTCCGACGATCTCGTCCAGGGTGCGCGGCCGCATGCGCTCCGCCAGCGGCGTGCCGATCTCCGGATCGTGAGTGCTCTCGGAGGTTTCTCCGGTGGGGAGTTGATCGTCGAACAGGCCCATCAGAGCGTTGCCCGAGGAAAGGTCAAGACCCTGGCGCCGCCGGTCTCACGGGCTCGGTCGCCCGAGACCACCGTCCGGGATCCGGCGAGTTGACGTCGCTGGAATTCGCTCAGCGGGCGGACCCGCGCCGGCCGTCTTGGGGGAAGATCCCGGGTGGCTCCGCAGCCCTTTTCCAGCAGCGCCAGCAGCAGCCACGAGCGCAGGGTCCGGCGCGCCTCGTTCATGCGACCGGGATCAGTCGCCGCGCTCGGCGGCGGCCACCACCGCGTCGGTGAATTCGGTGGTCGAAGCGGTGCCACCGAGATCGCGGGTGCGGATGCCCTGATCGACCACCACGCTGTGCAGCGCCGAGCGCATCCGCGCCACGACATCGTCCTTGCCGAGGTGCAGCAGCATCAGGATGGCCGAGCGCATCAGCGCCATGGGGTTGGCGAGGTTCTGGCCGGCAATGTCCGGCGCGCTGCCGTGGACCGCCTCGAACACCGCCTCGTCGGACCCGATGTTGGCGCCGGGAATCAGCCCGAGACCGCCCACCAGTCCGGCGCACAGATCGGACACGATGTCGCCGTAGAGGTTTTCGAGCACCAGCACGTCGTAGTCCTCCGGCCGCATGACGAGCTGCATACAGAGGGCGTCGATGATGCGGTCGTCCGCTTCGATTTCCGGATAGTCCTTGGCGACGGTGCGGAAACAGTCCAGGAACAGGCCGTCCGTCAACTTCATGATGTTGGCCTTGTGGACCGCCGTCACCCGCTTGCGGCCGTTCGCCCGGGCGTACTCAAAAGCAAACTTTGCGATGCGGGTGGAGCCCTTGGCGGTGATGATCTTGAGGCTCTCGACCACCCCCGGCACCACTTCGTGTTCGATGCCCTTGTACAGCCCCTCGGTGTTCTCGCGCACCACCACCAGATCGACCCCCGGGAAACGGCTCGGCACCGACGGTACATTGCGCGTCGGCCGCAGGTTGGCGAACAGGTCCAGCGCCTGGCGGAGCTGCACGTTGATCGATTTGAAGCCCTTGCCGACGGGGGTGGTCACCGGACCCTTGAGGGCGACCTTGTTGCGCCGGATGGAGTCGAGCACCTCGTCCGGCAGCGGTGAACCGTACTCTTCGAGAGCTTCGGCACCGGCGATATGTTGCTCCCATTCGATATCCGCCCGCACCGCATCGAGCACTCGCAGGGTGGCCTCGGTCACTTCCGGCCCAATGCCGTCGCCGGGGATCAGCGTCACCTTCGTCGTCATGAGAAACCTCGCAAAGCTGGGTAGTTCAAGCCGCCTTCATCCGATCGGCGGAATGGAATTCTGAGTGGTCAGAGGGTGGCCTGGGAGGCCCCACGAGAAGAAGGTATCACGGTGTCGCAGGGGCGCCGGAGACGGACATCGAAGCCCATTCGACATCGCCTCCAAGATCCTCGAAGACATCCTTTAGGGCCCGCACGGCGGACCCCTGGGCAAAGTCGAAACAGAGGTCCTCGCGATCGAGCACGCCGACCTCGCCGGCATCGGCAGCATCGCGAAAGAGGGTTACGAAGCGGTCTCCAACCCGCAGGAGATCACCCACGGCGAAATCATCCCACGGACGACCGGCCACCAGGTCGATGCGCTGCCAGTCCACCTCCGCCGCGTTGCGACCGGCGCTGCGATAGATCTCCGCCAACAGCGGCACTCGCCCGAAGGCCAGCCGCTCTCCGGTCCACTCGGCGAGCTGGCGGCGCGCCTCAGGCGGAGCCTCAGGCGACAGTTCGAGCTGCGTCAAGCCAAACATCGCCGACGCCGGGCCGGCGGCGCCGGGCAGGGTGGCGACCACCCGTGGGAACTCCTCAACGCGGCTCTGCACCTCTCCCAAGCCCCAGGAGACCAGCCGCTCGGAGGCGACCTCCGCATCGGCGTCCGACCGTAGCTCGATGTGAACCTGGTAGTGCTGGCTACCGAAGGGCCGGCGCACCTGGCGATCCTCTCGCGACAACCGCGCATCGTGGGCTGGATCGAGAATACCCGGTACCGACCAACCGAAGCCCCATTCGGGACGAAAGAAAGCAGCGTAGCGAAAACGGTCGAGGGTTTGGTCCGGCTGAATGCGCAAGAACGGTACGGCGCCTTCGACGGTGAACCACAGAATCCGGACATCCGGTCGCCGATCCCACGGGCGGACGGACGCCGCCGGCAGGGTATGACCGGCCCGCTCCAGGGCCGGCGCCTCGGTATAGAAGACGGACTCGCTGCCGTCCTTCGCTTCGAGCACCGCGTGCAGGCGAAAGGAGGTTCCGGCGGCCAGATCCACCGGCCCGAGGGTGGCGGCGGTGGCTCCCGCCGGCTGGATCGCGACCCACGCCGCCACCGGTTCCGGAGCGACCTTTTCTTTGAGCACCGGTCCAAAGAGAAAGGCCGCCAGCGCCAAGGTCGCGACCGCGGCGACGATCCACGTGATCCTACGTTCGGAAGTCATCTTGCTCGCGCGGCGATCTCTTCGAGCTTGGCGACCACGTCGCGATAGTTGGAGTTGACACCGTAGATGTCGACGAAGACCTCGTGGGCCTGCTCAAAGTCGCCGGCATCCAGGTAGAGGTTGCCGAGGTCGTAGAGCAAGCCGTGGCGGTCTTCCTCCGCGAGGGTTGGGCTCTCCAAGCCGCGCCGATACCACTTGACGGCCAGGTCCGGCAGGCCCTTCTCCAGGAAACAGAGGCCGAGCATCGAGCAGCACTCGACCAATCGGCCCGGATCCTTGGACGCGAGCTGAAACTCGCCGATCGCCTCGTCCAGCAGCCCCATTTCGCGGTAGGCGATGCCGAGGTTGAAGTGGGTATCGAAGTCCTCCGGCGAGAGATTCTCGGCCACTCCCTGCTTGAAACCCTCGACGATTTCCTCCAGGGAGGGCTCGGCCGGCGTTTCGATGGCCTCGGTGAGGGAATCTTCTGCATCCAGCTCCTGCTCGATCTCGGCGGCCAGGTCGAAAAAGTCGTCTTCGTCCTCGAACACATCGTCGACCACCGCAGGCGTTTCGCCGGCTTCTGCCGGAGGCGCCTCGCCCACCTCGTCGAGCCACCGAACGCCGCTGTCCTCCGGGTCGTCCTCGGCCGCCGGAGCGGGCACATCCTGAGGCTGTGGTTCCTCAGCTTGTGCCTCCGGTGCCTGCGCTTCCGGAACTGCCGGCTCCGCGGAGGGCGCCGCTTCGAACACATCCGCTGCCGGCGCCTCTTCGCCGGCCGCCGGCTCCACCCCTTGCCGAAGCGCCTTCTTGCCGGACTGAAAAGTCGTTTCAAGGCTCGCCAGGGCTTCCTCGATGGAGGCATCTCGCACCTTGCGGCGAGGCGGCGGTGGAGCCGCCGGCGCCTCGGCGACCGGTGGCGCCTCGTCCATCAATCCATCCAGCAGGTGGCCGACATCCGCCTCCGCCAAGGTCCGTGCCGGCGGGGCCAATACCTGGTTTCCTTCGAGCTTGTAGCCAGCGTCGAGGAGCTGCTGCCGCAGCTCCGGCCAAGGGCCATCCGCCTCGTCCGCCGCCAGAGAAGCCAGCTCGTTGGCCCGGGCCAAGACCTGATGGTGCCGCCCCTTCTCCAGGTCGAACCGAACCAGCAGCGCCATGGCGCCGAGGTGATGAGGGTCCAGATCGAGCACCTCTTCCAGGCGCTCCATCGCCTTTTCTTCCAGACCGTACTTGGCCAGCACCTCGGCCTCCGTGAAGAGATCTTCTTCGGGCCGTACAGCCACCGGCTGGAGTTCCGCCGCGGTGCGCTCCAGGAAGTCTTCGTCGATGGCGTCGTCGGCGGCCGCTGGCCCTTCCTCCGGCAGCGAGAAGTCCTCGGCCGGGGAAAGATCCGACCGCGCGGCCACTTCAACGCCGGGGACGTCGTCGCCGACGGCTTCATCCACATCCAGCTCGAAGAAATTCTCCTCGAGGTCCGGCAGCGGCTCAATCTCCGGCAGCGTTCGCTCGACATCGGCAGCTGCCGCCGGCTCAACAGCGGTTGGAGCGGCCTCCGCAGGACTCTCCGGCGGCAGAAGATCCGCCGGTGGCTGCACCAGACTCGCCGGCGCTTCCTCCTGATCGAGGTCGAGGACAAAGACATCGTCGAGATCGAGTTCGATCTCCTCGCCTTCCAGTGCCTCCGCCGCTTCGGCGGCCACCTCTTCGGCGATAGGCGCGGCACTCGCCTCCTCATAGGCTGAGGGCGGTTCGGCGACATCCCCTTCGCCGACCGTCAGATCCAGGTCGTACAGGGTGTCGTCCTCAACCACCGGCACGATCTCTTCATCCCGCTCTGCGACCGGAACAACCACCGCGGGGGCGGCTTCCTGGACAGAGCTCTCGCCGGAATACGGCGACGACGCCGCGGCCGCCGCACCGTCGCCCAAGGTGACCTCCTCCACCGGCACAGACGCCTGCGCAGCTTTGCCGCGCTCTTCCGCCGCCACCAGGCTGGCGACGCTCTGGGCTTCGGGGTTGAGCCGCACGGCGGCGGCCAGCAGGTGAGCCGCCGCCCCGGTTTGGCCGGCTTCCCGCAGGCGCAGCACCGCATCGGTGATGAAGCCGACATCCGAGGCGTCTACGTCGAGGGCGCGCTCGTAGACCTTGGCCGCTTCCTCCGGCCGCTCGTGGGAGATCATCAACTCGGCGATGATCCGATACTCACCGATCGCCTTGGCGGTCATCTTCTGCGCCTGGTACAGCTCGGCGAGTTTGACGTGGTGGCTCGGATTGTCCGGCTCCAGCGCCGCCATGCGCTCGTAAGCGGAGAGCGCGGAACCACGGTTGCCGTGGTTCAGGTAGTAATCCGCCAGCACCTGGTACTGGGTGCGCGCCTCGTTGACCAAGCCTTGCCGGTCGTAGAGTTCCGCCAGGTGCTCGATGGCGTCCAGGCGGGTGGGGTCCAGCTTGATGATCTTCTTGTAGATCGCGATCGCTTTGACGAAGAAGCCGTCCTTGGTGTAATTCTCGGCAATCTGCGAGAACAGCTCGACGGCCTCGTCGATGCGCTCGATGCGGGCATAGAGATCGCCCACCCGGTTGAGGGTGGTGGAATCGTTGGGATTTTCCCCGAGCACCTTGCGGTACTCCCGGATGGCCGCTTCGATCTTGCCCCGGGCGACGAACTTCTCCGCCGTCTTGACCACCTGTTCCCGACGCGCGGCCATCAGCTCACTCCTCCGGCGGCCGCCCGCTGCGGCAGCACCGAGCGGAAGGTCAGACGGTGAACCGGGCTCGGTCCGTAGGCCTGCAGGGCGTCGCGATGTCGCTGGGCACCATAGCCCTTGTGGCCGGGGAATCCATAGTGGGGGTAGGTCTCGCCCAGGGCCACCATCCGGCGGTCACGCTCGGTCTTGGCGAGGATCGAAGCACAAGCGATGGCGTAGCTCATCGCATCGCCGCGGACAACCGGCAGGCAAGGGCACGGCGGATCGGCGAGGGAGACGGCATCGATCAAGGCGATGTCCGGCGTCGGGGAAAGACCTTCCAGGGAGCGCCGCATGGCGACCCGGGTGGCCTCGAGGATATTGATCCGATCGATCACCGCCGCCTCGACGGCGACACAGGACCAGGCGATGGCGGTACTCCGAATCGCCTCGGCGAGCTGCTCGCGCTCCGCCGGTCCGACCTGCTTGCTGTCATCAACGCCAGGGATCCGGCAGGCGGGATCGGGGATCACCGCCGCGGCCATCACCGGACCGGCAAGGGCACCGCGGCCGGCTTCATCGACGCCGGCGACCAGCGGATACCCGCACTGAGCGAGATGCTCTTCGAGCGAGCACAGCAGGCGTAGACGGTAGGCCTCCGCAAAGAGCTGGACCATCGTCTTCGACGCCACGTGTGCTCCCAAGGTCTTGGAGCGGAAACGAATTCCACTCGTCCATCGGAGTGAGTCCGTAAAGGGACTCGCAAGTCCAACGCTGCGACCGAGTCCGAAGGGCTCGGCGGCGGCGCGAGCCGCCGTGGACGGGGTGAGCCCGGAAAACCTTGGTTTTTCGGGCGAGGGGGCGCCCAGCCCCCTGAAAACAGACATGGGTCGTTCTTGCTGAGATCATGCGCGAAGCGCAACTCAGCAGAACGACTAATCGATCCGGCGTTCTTCGATGCGGGCCGCCTTGCCACGGAGATTCCGCAGGTAGTACAGCTTCGCACGGCGCACTTTGCCGTGCCGCACCACTTCGAGTTTGTCGATGATCGGCGAGTGGATCGGGAAGATCCGCTCGACGCCGTAGGCACCGGACATCTTGCGCACCATAAAGGTCTCCCGGGTGCCGCTACCGCGACGGGCGATCACCACGCCCTGGAAAATCTGGATACGCTGCTTGTCGCCTTCGACAACGCGCACGTGCACGCGCACCATGTCGCCGGCACGAAACTCGGGAATGTCGTCCCGCTGGTAGGCGGCTTCGACGCTTTGAAGGTCGTTCATGGTCCATTTCCCTCGACTGAAATCTGCGTCCGGCTACCGATCACCGAACGGAATCGCACGCCCTGAGGCGAGCCTTGGATTATTTCCCAGACGGGGGCGTCTCCGCAACTCTCGGGTCCGCAACCGCCTCATTCTCTGATATTTCGTTCATTTCAGGTTCCGCTTCCAACGCTTCCGACAGCAGCGCCCGATCGGTTTTTGAAAGCTCGGCTTCGGCCAGCAGGTCCGGCCGCTTGGCGCGAGTCGCCCGCAGGGCCTCGCGGCGACGCCAGCGCTCGATCGCCGCGTGATCGCCGGAGAGCAGTACCTGCGGTACGGCCATCCCCTCCACTTCCGCCGGGCGGGTGTAGTGGGGGTAATCGAGCAATCCTGCCCGGAAACTGTCGTTCTCCACCGACGGACCGTAGCCCACCACGCCAGGGATCTGCCGCGACACGGCCTCGATCAACACCATCGCCGGCACTTCGCCGCCGGACAACACGTAATCGCCAATCGAAATCTCCTCGTCCACCACCCGTCGGCGAACCCGCTCGTCGATCGCCTCGTAGCGACCGCATAGGAGGATCAGTTCCGGATAGTCCGCAAAGCGGCGGACGCCCTGTTCGTCGAGGCGCTTCCCCTGCGGCGAAAGCAACACCCGGTGGGCCGCGCCGCTGCCGACCTCGCGCACCGCCGTCAGCCAAGGCCGAGCGGTCATCACCATGCCGCCGCCGCCGCCGTAGGGTTCGTCATCGACGGAGCGGTGGCGATCCTCGGAAAAGTCCCGCAGATCGTGAACGGTCACCTGCATCAAGCCCTCTTCCAGTGCCCGCCCGACCAGGCTGGTAGCTAGGAAGGGCCTGAAGATCTGCGGGAAAATGGTCAGGACCTGGATGCGCACGTTTCGAGCAGTCCTTCCGGCAAATTCACTACAATCTCGCCACCGGCGACGTTGACCTCTGCGAGCAGATCCCGGGCGAAGGGAATCGGTACCCGGCGTTCGCCATCGTCCACGATCAGGAGAAAACCACCCCCGTCCTCGACCACCTCGACCACTTCTCCGAGGTGTCCTTGCTCAGTATCGCGGCAGGTACAGCCGATCAGCTCGAACTGGTAGAAGGACCCGGCCTCGGCGGGCGGCACCTCGCCGCGCGCAACGGAGAGCCAGCCGCCGCGCAGTTTCTCGACCGCGTCGCGATCCTCGACCCCGGCGAATCGCACCAGAATGCGCTCTCGGTGCACCCGGCTGCTCGCCACCTCGAGGGTCCGTTCCGGCGGCCGATCCCGAAAGTGCAAACGCAACCGAGAACCCTTTTTCCAGCGCGCCGAATTCTCCGTAAGGGCCTCGACGGAGGCTTCCCCGCGAACGCCGTGGGGCCGAACGATTCGGCCGACGGCGATCATCTCGGAGTCCGAAGAGTCCGCCTGTTCACGGTCTGACATCGCTGGCTCGGGGAAAAAGAGGATTCCGCCGACGGTCGAAGGCGGCGGTTTCTGCAGGAAGGGAAGAAGCCCGGGGCAGGTCGTTCCAGATCAGGCGACCCGCGGAGCGACCTCGATCAAGCGTTAGCCCGGCTCGTCGACGACAACTCAGTCGTCAACGATGTCGAGATCGTACAGCTTGTCTTCCAGCGCGCCGCGAGCATCGAGCAATGTGCGCAATGCCCGCGCCGTGCGCCCCTGGCGGCCGATGACCTTGCCGAGATCGCTCTGCGCGACGGTCAGTTCAAAGACGTTTTCGTCACCGTCCATGAACTCGTCGATCGCCACCTCTTCCGGGTAGTCGACCATCAAGCGCACCAGATCTTCGAGGCTCTCCCGTAGCTCAGGCACTCGGCGCAGCCTCCGCCATCTCCGGGGTGCTCCGCTTCATGAGCGACTTCACCGTGTCGGACATCCGAGCACCCTTGGAAACCCAATACTCGACCCGCTCACGGTCAATATTCACCTCGGCCGGCCGCCGCCGGGGATCGTAGAAACCGACCTCTTCCACCGCCGCCGCGGTAGGAGTACTGCGACCGTCGGACACCACGACACGATAAAAGGGCGCATTCCGAGCCCCCATCCGACGGAGTCGAATCTTCAACATCTCACGTACCTCCACATCACCTGAAGATTGGGTGCCCTCGAGAGCCGACACCAAGAAATCCATATGCGACCCGAGGACCAACTGTTCGGGGGGGTGCCGACCGGCCGTCTGAACGTTTCTGCGGCCCACGCGAGCCGGCCCCCACACGAAGCTACCAGTCTAACAGGATCGAGCGGTGAGGTCCAAACACCTTCCGGACAGGGTAGTGGCTCAGTTTCAACTTTTTGGATCCAGGAGCCCTACCACCTGCTCTAGAGTCCAGGGCCGGCGGGCGATTCCTGCGGCCATCGCGGGCGTCACCTTGTTGTCCGTCTCGGTCTTGAGCGAGCCGTGGGGCCTCACGAAGTTGTAGACCATGAAGTGCAGCTCGATCGCTGCGGCGTGGTTCTCGACCTTCTTGGAGAATGCGTTGGTCAACCTGGTGAAGCGCCGCATGCTCATCCGCATCGTCAGGTTGGAGCGCTCCACGTAGGACGTAGAGACGTGACAGGGTTCTGGATCGCCTTGCACGACGTTGACAGTAGCGCCCTTGCACTTCGCCGGGCTGTACCGCTTCTCGGCTTGAGGATCGCTCCCGTAGAGCTTCTGGAGCATGGCGTAGTCCACATCCGCGCCGAAGGCATCCTCGACCGCCTCTAGGTAGGGCCGGTGGCCGTCCGTGGTGAGCTGCACGCGGTTCGACAGGCGCCCCGCCACGTCCTGCATG